>CANCEU010000023.1 GCA_947375185.1 Chitinophagaceae bacterium | reverse complement strand
GTATAAACAATTGCAAATGGTATTTTGAATACCCCCGCAATGGCCTGTTTATAATTTTTATAATTTATTGCTATAAATAATAAAGCAGCAACATCAATAATGCTAGTGTATAACCACTGCGCCCCCATTACATCCGCACCGTCCAAATCTGGAACAAAATGTACAATTAAATAAAGGGCAGAAAATAAATACAGCGCAATATTTGTTGACTTTTTCATGGTGTAAATTTAATAAAAATGCACCAATTTAAGCTCTAATGCTACTGCATTACAAATGTCTCATGCATTTCAGGAACAATCACTTCCTTAAAACCTTTTTTACGCAATCTTTCTGCAAAATGATCTTGTACGTCAGCCTCCCCATGCACAACATAAATTTGTTTTACAGCACTTGGATTTTGACAAGCCAAAAACTGCATTAAATCCTCATAATCACCATGCGCACTCATGCTTCGGATTGACCCTACTTTTGCTTTTACTGGGTACGTGTCGCTATATATACGCACTTCTTTTTGACCATTCATCAAACGACCACCTAAGGAATGTGGCTCACAATAACCCACTAACAAAATTGCCGACTTTGTATTTTCAATATTATTTTTAATGTGATGCTTTACCCTACCAGCGTCTGCCATTCCCGAAGCGGAGATAATTACTTTGGGATGCATGTCCTCATTCAATGCTTTACTCTCATCTACTGTTTTAATATAGCGCAATCCCTCAAAGTCAAATGGATCATCATCTACTTCCAAAATATGTTGAATTGTTTTATTAAAATATTTAGGGAAAGATTTTACTACTTCAGTTGCTTCAATACTCAATGGACTATCAACATAAATGGGCACATGCGGCAACTTTTTTTCTAATGAAAGTTGGTTTAGTTCATATAAAATTTCCTGCGTTCTACCCACACTAAAAGCTGGAATTATTAAATTTCCTTTATTCTCTACACAGGTAGTTTGTATCCAACTTAATAAATCATTAGGTGTAGTATGAATCAGATCATGCAATTTATCGCCATAAGTGCTTTCAATAATAATAAAATCGGCTGGTGGAAAAACCGATGGAGACCTTAAAATCATATCTCGATACCTACCTACATCTCCACTAAAAGTGAGTGTTTTTATTTCCCCACCTTCTTTAATTTTAAGATTCACTGCAGCACTTCCAATAATATGACCTGCATCGGTGTACATTAATTCTACACCACTTGTAATTTGTGTAGGTTTATCATATTCCACTACTGTTAAAAGCGGAATCACTAATGCCACATCATCAATATCGTATAAAGGATCAATAGGAGGCAAGCCCTGCTTGGCTCTTCGCTTATTGCCAAATTTTGCATCATCGCGCTGAATCATCGCAGAATCCTTCAATAAGATTTCTGTCAATGCTTTTGTAGCTGGCGTACAATATATATTTCCTTTAAACCCTTCTTTAACTAATTTTGGCAATAAACCTGTATGATCGATATGAGCATGTGATAAAATAACATAATCCAACTTTGATGCATCAAAACCAAAATTTGCATTTAATCCCTCCGTGTCTCTGCCCATTCCTTGGAACATTCCACAATCCAATAAAAAACTTTCTCCATTTTCTAATTGAACTAAATGCTTAGATCCTGTAACAGTGCGCGCTGCGCCATGAAAACTTATTTTCATATTAAATATTTAATACTACTAAGTTACCGATTAAGCTTTAGAATAAAAATAATTGTACTAGCTTATAATGCTATAGTGGCAACCAAATAATCGGCAATTAAAATCAAAATGCAACTAACAACAACCGATTGAGTGCCTGCTTTCCCAATTTCAAGTGCGCCCCCTTTTACATAGTATCCAAAATAGGAAGGAACTGTACTAATAATAAAAGCAAAAATGAAAGATTTATAAAAAGCAACACTAATATAACTCACATTTAAATTTTTCCGAATCCCATTTAAATACACTTCATTTGGTATCACTCCAGCCCACCCCCCTACTAAATAACCACCCCAAATACCTATTACTGCACTGATCCCTACAAGTAAAGGAACCATTGTAAATGCACCTAAAATTTTAGGAAGTATTAAATAGTTTTTTGAATTAATTCCAATTATTTCCAACGCATCAATTTGCTCAGTGGTTCGCATATTTCCAAGCTCACTGGCAATTTTACTTCCTACCACACCAGCGAGAACAATACATAAAAAGGTAGGTGCGAATTCTAAGATCATACCATCACGGACAATAATACCAATTGTCGATAAGGGTACCATTGGATTAACCAATTGTGCTGTAGTTTGTACTGTCATTACAGCCCCCAAAAAAAAGGAAATAATAACAACAATGGGAAGTGAACCAATGCCAATGTCATAGCACTGTTTCATGTATTCTTTCCAAAACATTTTTTTATTATCTGTTTTGGCGAACATGCCTTTTAACATTAAAAGATACTTTCCAAAGTGAGTGAAAAAATTCATAAATCAAAGGTAATGATTTTCTATTTCTTACGCTTTTTCATACGTTTCCACCAACTAGTCCTTTGCACTTCGGCATCCGTGTCAATACGCGTTTTTAATTGCGCATCTACAACCGAAACTGTGGCCATATTGATAATATTACGAACATCAGAGCCTAATTGTAATACATTCACCGGCTTTTTAAGACCTAATAAAATAGGTCCAATTATATCTACGCCACCAACTTCTTTTAATAAATGATAAGAAATGTTACCAGCGGTTAAATTAGGGAATATCAATACATTGACATCGGCATCTACTAAATCACTAAATGGATAGTTTTCCTTTAAAATCTCTTTATTGAATGCCAACATACCTTGCATTTCTCCATCCACAATCAAATTCGGATTTTTCTGTTTTACGATTCTTGTGGCTTCTGCCATTTTTTTGGCTTCCGGCGTATCACTACTTCCAAAGTTGGAATAGCTTAACATTGCCACCCTAGGGACCATATTAAAGTTGCGTACTTCTTTGGCAACTAATAAAGTAATATCAGCAATTTCCTCCGCAGTAGGATCAATATTTACAGTGGTATCCGCTAAAAATAAAGGTCCTTTTTTGGTTAGTAACAAATACATACCAGCAATCTTACTTCCATTTTCTTCAACCCCAATAGTTTGCAATGCCGGCTTTATGCCATCGGCATAATTACGTGTTAATCCAGACAACATCGCATCGGCCTCACCTGTTTCAACCATCATGGCACCAAAATAATTTTGAGTGCGCATTAATTTTAAACTCTCGTATTTATTAACACCTTTGCGTTGTCTTTTTTGGAATAATAAAGAACCGAAAAATTCTCGCTTTGCCTCCATTGCATCACTACGCACATCTATGATTGGCAAATCAGAAATGTCAATATTATTAGCATCCGCAATTGCTTTGATTCTTGTTTCATTTCCCAACAAAATTGGATATCCAATACCATCATCATACACAATGCTTGCGGCTTTTAATATTTTAGTATTTTCTGCATCCGCAAAAACCAAACGCTTTGGATCCCTTCTTGCCTTGTTACTTAATATGCGCATTAATTGATTATCCAAACCTAAACGCTTATTTAATTGTAATACATAACTATCCCAATTGGTTATACTTTGCTGCGCAACGCCCGATTCTATTGCAGCTTTAGCTACTGCCGGCGCAAGTGTACTTAATAAGCGAGGATCTAAAGGTTTTGGAATAATATATTCATTTCCGAAACATAGATTTTGTTGATTGTATGCCATATTCACAATATCGGGCACTGAGGTTTTTGCTAATTCAGCCAACGCTTTTACAGCAGCTAGCTTCATTGCCTCATTAATTTGTTTTGCCCTTACATCCAATGCACCTCTAAATATATAAGGAAACCCTAACACATTATTCACTTGGTTAGGATAATCGGAACGCCCTGTTGCCATTATGATATCCTTACGTGCACTTGTAGCAGTTTCGTATGAAATTTCAGGATCAGGATTTGCTAATGCAAATACAATTGGATTTTTTGGCATACTTGCCACCATTTCGGCAGTTACAACATTTCCAACACTTAAACCTAAAAATACATCTGCAGATTTAAATGCTTGTTGAATGGTCATGTCTTTTGACTTCACCGCGAATGGTTTTCTATCCTCACCTAAATCTGTTCTTCCTATATGTAAGACGCCGTCTTTATCAAACAAAGTGAAGTTTTCATACTTTGCTCCCAAAGCAACATATAATTTAATACAAGCCATTGCTGCAGCTCCAGCGCCACTTACTACAAACTTTGCTTTGTCAATTTTTTTCTTTTGTAACTCTAGTGCATTTAACAAAGCAGCACTACTTATAATTGCAGTTCCATGCTGATCATCGTGCATCACAGGAATATTCATTTGCTCCTTTAGCTTTTGCTCGATATAAAAACATTCAGGTGCTTTAATATCTTCTAAATTAATTCCGCCAAATGTGGGCTCTAAAGATTTTACAATTTGAACAAATTTATCAGGATCAGTTTCATTTATTTCAATATCAAAAACATCAATATCAGCAAAAATTTTAAATAAAACAGCCTTTCCCTCCATCACTGGTTTACTTGCTTCTGGTCCAATATTTCCTAAACCTAATACAGCAGTTCCATTGGTAATTACACCAACTAAATTTCCTTTAGCTGTGTATTTATAAACATCAGCTGGATTGTTCTGAATTTCTGTACACGGAATGGCAACTCCAGGGCTATAGGCTAATGATAAATCTTTCTGAGTTTTGGTTTCCTTAGTTGGGATAACTTCAATTTTACCAGGTCTTCCATTTGCATGGTATTCAAGTGCCTGATCTTTTCTTAAATTCTCTTTATTAGACATGTAATAAGTTTAGAACGAATGTTAGTTTACAAGTAATACAAAGCTAATGAATTAATTGAAAAACGTATATTATAACCCCTAATTGATTGATAATGAATAGAATTAAGTAATAATACTATGCAAATAAGCTGATTCCAAGCCAAGCCATCATGCCCACACCATTTGCAATTGCATCTTCATCTACTTTAAATACAGGCGTATGCACATTATGAATAGCATCTTTGGCTTCATTGCGCACACCTAAACGGAAGAAACAACCAGGAATGACTTGAGAATAATATCCAAAATCCTCAGCACCCATTCTCAATTCGGTTTCTTCTACATTTTCAACACCCATATATTGATCTGCTAATCTCCAAGCTGCCTCCGTAATCAAAGGTTCATTGTCTACAGTTGGATAACCTACGTCAACCCTAAAATCAATTTCGGCTCCAGTTGCTATTGACAAGCCTTTTGCTTGCTGTAACATTAATTCATGTGCTTTAAAACGCCACACTTCATCCATTGCACGAAATGTGCCCATTAATTTTACTTCACTCGGAATTACATTGGTTGTATTACCTCCATGAATTGAACAGATAGATAAAACAGACGGGTTTTGTGGATTTCTATTTCGAGAAATTATGGTTTGTAAACTTGTGATTAATTGTGCCGCTACTAACACCGTGTCCACTGTTTGATGAGGCGTTGCTGCATGTCCACCACTCGATTTTATGCTCACATATAATTCATCTGCACTTGCCATTACACGGCCTTTTCTAAAACTAAGTTTACCATAAGGCAAACCTGGATGCACATGTAAACCAATGATACCTTGTGGTGTAGGGTTTTGCAATGCACCATCACGAATCATATAACTCGCTCCGCCTGGATTTTTTTCTTCACCCGGTTGAAATAACAATTTAATTGTTCCCTCAAACTCTTCGCGTAAACTCCATAATATTTTTGCAGCACCTAATAATATCGTAGTGTGTACATCATGTCCACATGCATGCATTACACCCTCATTTTTTGATTTATAATCTACCTCATTTTCTTCTAAAATGGGAAGTGCATCCATATCTGCACGTAATGCAACAACCCGCTTGGAAGGATTTTTTCCTTCAATAATACCTAATACCCCAGTTGTAGCAATAACCTTAAATGGAATACCAATTTTAGTTAATTGAGCCTGCACAAACTTACATGTTTCAAATTCCTGATAACTTAATTCAGGATTGGCATGTAAGTGCCTGCGAATTGCAATATTTTCTTCCTGCCCTTGAGCAGCTAAAGCTTTTATTTTTTCTAGTAACATATTATTGAAAAAATGGTAACTAATTAAAGTTACTAATTAATAGTTGCTTTTTAAATTTTCAGTATTGGCACCCGTTACAATGGCAACACCGGCACTACATCCTATTCTTGTAGCGCCTGCTTCAATCATTTGCTTTGCAGTGGCATAGTCTCTAATACCACCCGACGCTTTAATATGAATTGCATCAGGCAAATGTTTACGAAATAATGCTACCGCTTCCACACTTGCACCCTTTTCAGCGTAACCTGTTGAAGTTTTTAAAAAGTCAATGCCCGCTATACCATAAATATCACAACACTTGATAATTTCATCATCGGTTAAAACCCCTGACTCTATAATAATTTTAATTGCTTTACCCTTTGAACGAATGATTGGCATGATATGATTGATTTCATCGGCAATTGCTGACCAGTCACCATTTTTAATAGCTGAAATATTAGCAACCACATCTAATTCATCGGCGCCATCAACCATTGCTAAAATAATCTCTGCAATTTTAGCTTCGGTTGCACTATAACCAAAAGGGAATCCAATTACAGTTGCCACTTTAACATCAGAACCTGCCACATGCTCTTTAGCCAATTTTACAAAATTAGGCGGAACACATACGGCTGCAAAATCATACTGCTTTGCTTCGGCACACAACTTTTCAATATCCGAAACCAAACAAGTTGGCTTTAATATAGTGTGGTCAATGAATTTATTAATCGACATCTTTTCCATGACAAGCTTTATATTTTTTTCCACTTCCACAAGGACATGGATCGTTACGTCCAATTTTTGGACCAACTGTTATGGGCGTTTGCTTTTGTTCATTTGGATCATGGTATTGTTTTTCTCCAACACCTTCCTCAGTTCGTCCGGCATTTAATTTAGAAAGATCCGTTTTTTGTTGACGCCCTTCCTTTACGCCTTGCTCAATTGGCAAATGTACATGGCATAAAAACTGCACCAGCTTATGGTTAATTTCAACATCCATTTTACGGAACAATTCAAAAGCCTCCATTTTATAAATTACCAGTGGATCTTTTTGTTCGTAAGTTGCCGTTTGTACAGATTGTTTTAAATCATCCATTGCACGCAAATGTTCTTTCCATGCATCATCAATTAAACTTAATGAAATTGACTTTTCTGCTTGTGTGGCCAATGCCTGTCCATTGGTACTAACATTTTTATCTAAGTTCACCAATACATTATAAGCCACTTTCCCATCTCCTACTGGTACAATCACATTTTCAACATGACTTCCTTGCTCTAATCGAATCTTTTTAAATACAGGAATACTTTCTTGCATTATATCATTTTTCTTGTACTCGTAGTGAGCAATAGCCTCTTGATAAATTTGTTCTACTAAATCATTTTCTTTTGTTGCATTAAATTGCTCAGCCGAAATTGTAGTATCAAATCCACCACTCACAATTAAGGCTAATTTAAAGTCCTCAAATGTATTGGTAGTTTTATGCGACAAAACAATATTTTCAATTACTTGATAAAATGCATTGTCAATATCTAATGCAAGACGTTCTCCAAATAAAGCATGGCTACGTTTTTTATAAATCACAGCCCTTTGCTTATTCATTACATCATCATATTCCAACAAACGCTTACGGATGCCAAAGTTATTTTCTTCCACTTTCTTTTGTGCTCTTTCAATAGACTTTGTAATCATGCTATGCTGAATTACTTCACCTTCCTTGTACCCAGCAAAATCCATTACTTTAGCTATTCTTTCGCTACCAAACATGCGCATTAAATCATCCTCTAATGAAACAAAGAATTGAGATGAACCGGGATCACCTTGACGACCAGCACGACCTCTTAACTGTCTATCAACACGACGTGATTCGTGACGCTCAGTACCTAAAATTGCCAAACCACCTGCCGCTTTCACTTCAGGACTTAATTTAATATCCGTTCCACGACCAGCCATGTTCGTAGCAATAGTAACTGCGCCAGTTAATCCAGCTTCAGCAACCACCTGCGCTTCACGTGCATGTTGTTTTGCGTTTAATACATTGTGTGGAATATTTTTTTGACGAAGCATTCTTGATAAAAGCTCACTCACTTCCACCGAAGTAGTACCCACTAAAACTGGTCGGCCTTTCTCTCTTAAATTTTCGATAGCATCTATAACTGCGCCAAATTTTTCACGCTTGGTTTTGAAAACCATATCCTGCTCATCTATTCTTACTGCAGGAATATTTGTCGGAATAGAAACCACATCTAATTTATAAATACTCCAAAACTCCGAAGCCTCTGTTTCGGCAGTTCCTGTCATACCACCCAACTTGTGGTACATTCTAAAAAAGTTCTGCAAGGTAATAGTAGCATAGGTTTGCGTAGCAGCCTCAATCTTCACATTTTCTTTTGCCTCAATTGCTTGGTGTAAACCATCAGAGTAACGACGACCATCCATGATACGACCCGTTTGCTCATCTACAATTTTTACTTGGCCATCAATCACCACATATTCAACATCTTTGTCAAACAAAGTATATGCTTTTAATAATTGATTTACCGTGTGAATACGATCTGCTTTAATACTATAGTCAGAAATAATAACTTCTTTTTGTTGCAATTTTTCGTCTGCTGTGATTGCAGCATTGGTATCAATTGCATTTAATGCAACACTAATGTCAGGCAGTAAGAAAAAGTTAGGATCCTCGCCTGCACCCGTAATTAAGTGTAGTCCTTTTTCAGTAAGCTCGACAGAATTATTTTTTTCATCAATGTGGAAATACAAATCAGCATCCACATGATGCATTTCTCTTTGCTGATCGGCTAAATAATAGTTCTCTGCTTTTTGCATTTTCACTCTTACCCCAGGCTCACTCAAATATTTAATGATAGCGCTACTTTTTGGCAAACCTCTAAAAGCACGATATAAAGCTAATCCTCCGTCTTTTGCATCATCATTTCCTTCTGCAATTTTCTTTTTTGCTTCAATCAGCGATTGACTTACTATTTTCTTTTGCGCTTCAACTAATTTTTCAATTCTTGGTTTCAAATCAAAAAATTGTTGTTCGCCAGTTTGATGCCCAATTGGACCCGATATAATCAAAGGAGTTCGTGCATCATCAATTAATACACTATCTACCTCATCCACCATAGCGTAATGATGTTTGCGTTGTACCATCTCCTCAGGTGAATGCACCATATTATCTCTCAAATAATCAAAACCAAATTCATTGTTGGTTCCGTAAGTGATATCTGCTCGATATGCATTGCGACGCTCTTCGGAATTTGGTTGATGCTTATCAATACAATCCACTGTCAATCCCAACCACTCAAATAAAGCACCATTCCACTCACTATCTCTTTTTGCTAAATAATCATTCACAGTAACGATATGCACGCCCTCACCTGCCAATGCATTCAAATATGCTGGCAAAGTAGAAACCAATGTTTTACCCTCACCTGTTGACATTTCGGCAATTTTACCTTGATGCAACACAATACCACCAATCAACTGCACATCATAATGCACCATGTTCCAAGTAACAGGGGTTCCTGCTGCTTTCCAAGTTGTTTGAAACACAGACTCATTCCCCTTTATTTCAACATATTCTTTTTTAACTGAAAATTCACGGTCTAAATCTGTAGCCGTTGCCACCAATTCTTCCTCCTCTGTAAAACGTCGAGCAGCCTCTTTTACAACCGCAAATGCTTCGGGCAAAATGTCCCACAAAGCCTTCTCTATCTCCTGATCACGGTCTTTTTTGATTTTATCTATGTTTTCATAAATAGCATCACGGCCCATTAAGTCACTCAATTCCAATGCTTCCGCTTTGGCTTGCTCCTGCTCAATTAATGCGTCTAATGCATTTGTTTGTGCCTTAATCCTCGCTTTTAACTCAGTTGTTTTTGCCCTTAAATCATCGTTAGACAATGACTTATAGCCCTGAAAGTGGCCATTAATAACGCCTACTAAATGCTGAATCTTTTTTACGTCCTTCTCGCTTTTCGACCCTCCAAAAAGCTTACTTATAATTTGCAACATATGCCTTGTAAATAAATGTGTTAATATCCCTATGTCAATATGCGTGCCAAACTTATTTTTGGCGACAACACAAGGGGCTCAAAGGTAAGGATTTGCCCTCAGTTGGCCATTTTATAGGCTTCTCAATATAAAAATTAACTTGAATGGCCCGAAAAGTGGAAAATGGGTAAAAAATTGATACCTTTGCTCGCCCAAAAGAGAGGAAAAAATAAAGCTATGGCAGGTCAATTAAAAGAAGTAAGAAACAGGATCAAAAGTACTCAAAGTACGCAGCAAATCACTAAAGCCATGAAAATGGTTAGTGCTGCCAAATTACGTCGTGCGCAAGACGCTATCACTCAAATGAGACCCTATGCGCGCAAGCTTCAAGATATGTTAAGCAACATAATAGGAAGCTTAGAAGGCGATATGAATTTAGCTTTGGCGGAAACAAGACCAGTTAATAATGTTTTATTAATTGTAATTACTTCGGACAGAGGTCTTTGTGGTGGCTATAACGCGAATGTGGTTAAACTAGCAAAAGCAACCATTGCTGAAAAATACCCTACTCAAAAAATCAGTATTTGGAATATTGGTAAAAAAGGATTTGAAAGTTTATCAAAATCTGGATACAATACCAACGCAGAATATAAAGACATTTTCTTGAACCTAACTTTTGGAAATGTACAAGCTGCCGCAAAAGCGGCGATGGATGCATTTGCAAACAAAGAATTTGATGCAATAGAAATTATTTATAGCGAGTTTAAAAACGCTGCTACACAAGAGTTTAAGGCTGAACAATTTTTACCAATTCCAAAAATTGCGGTTACAGGTAGCAAGAAAAAAACAGATTTCATTTTTGAACCACAGAAGGAAGTATTAGTTGCTGAATTAATGCCGAAAATTTTAAATACCCAATTATTTAAAGCTGTTTTGGATGCTAGTGCAAGTGAGCATGGTGCAAGAATGACAGCAATGGATAAGGCAAGTGAAAATGCAAACGAATTATTAAAATCTTTGAAAATATCTTACAACCGAGCAAGACAAGCAGCAATTACAACCGAATTAACAGAGATTGTTAGTGGTGCTGCTGCTTTAAATGGTTAAGAACTACTATTATGGAAATAAGTCAAATTATCCCTCATATTGAAGCGTTGATTTTCGCAAGCGACAAAGCTTTAAGCGTTAACGATGTTACTGAATTGATCAATAATGCATTTGGATTTTTAGAAGAACGCATTACTATTGAACAAGTAGAAAGTGCATTAAATGGTATTCAGGAAAAATATGCGACTGAATTTTACCCTTTTGAATTAAAACAAAGTGGAGGCGGATGGCAGTTTTTAACTAAACCTGATTTCCATAAAACAATTGCTCAATTAAACGGAGATAAATTCTTGAAGCGTCTTTCAAATGCCGCTTTGGAATCTTTAGCAATTATTGCCTACAAGCAACCAATTACAAAAGGTGAAGTGGAAGCAATAAGAGGAGTAAATAGCGACTACTCTATCCAAAAATTATTGGAGAAAGAACTAATCATAATAAGTGGCAGAAACGAATTATTGCCAGGTAAGCCATTGGTATATTCGACTTCAAAAACTTTCATGGATTACTTTGGAATTAACTCAACTGATGACCTTCCAAAAATTAAGGAAGTATTAGCAGATCAAATAGTAGAAGCTACGGTAATTAAGCCAGAGGATTTTACTGACAATAACGTTTACGAGCAAGTTTCTGAGGAATCTGCCGAAGAGCGCGAGGCAGAAGAAACTCCAAATTTACCCGAAGAAACTAACGATATCGATATGGAATCTACTGATGAAGAAGATGCGAATGCATCTGATGAAGGAGAAGACCTTCCGAATAACAATTAGTAGTTTTCAATTACCCTAATTTTTTCTAAAATTATACGCATGTTATAATTAATGAACCTAGTTCTAATTGTATCTTCGTGAAATGAAGTCAAGCATATCCTACGAGCAATTGAATGCGGTTGCAACAGAATATGGCACACCATTGTATGTGTACCATGCAGAAAAAATTACAAGTCAATATCAAAATTTATTGTCGAATTTCTCGCCAAAGAATACACGCATTTTTTATGCTTGTAAATCACTTACCAATATTCACATTTTAGATGTTGTAAAGCGAGCTGGATGTAATATAGATTGTAGTTCAATCAATGAAGCGAAGTTGGCACTGCATGTTGGATTTGCTCCGGAAAATATTTTATATACTAGCAATAGTGTAAGCTTTGAGGAAATTTGTGAAGCAGTTAATTTAGGGGTTAATGTAAATATTGACAGCCTATCTAACTTAGAAAAATTTGGTGCAAAATTTGGATCCAATTATCCAGTGGGCGTTCGCGTTAGACCAAATATTATGGCAGGTGGTAACTTGAAAATTTCAACGGGTCATGATAAAAGTAAGTTTGGAATTCCAGTTACACAATTAGTTGAATTAAAAGCAATACAAGCTAAATACAATATCAATATTGCGACATTACATATTCATACTGGCAGTGAGATTAAAGATGTAAGCGTATTTATTCAATCGGCAGATGTGTTTGATACATTACTTGATCAATTCCCTACTGTTAATGTATTGGATTTTGGCGGGGGATTTAAAGTTCCCTATCAACCAAATGAAAAAGGAACTGACATTGCACTATTGGGTGCCGAAGTGGATAAAGCAATAACTAGTTTGTCTGAAAAGTATGGCAGACCATTAACCGCTTGGTTTGAACCAGGCAAATATATGGTGAGCGAAAGCGGATATTTTATTGCTAAAGTGAATGTGCTAAAAAAATCTGGTGATATCGAATTTGCTGGGATTGATACAGGATTAAACCACTTGATTCGTCCAATGTTTTACGATTCATATCATCATATTGACAATATTAGTAACCCAATGGGTGCTACAAAACAATATGCAGTTGTGGGTAATATATGCGAGACTGATACATTCGCTTGGGATAGAGCCATTCCTGAAATAAAAGAAGGCGACTTTTTAGTTTTCTATAATGCAGGGGCATACGGTTACGAAATGGCAAGTAACTACAATGCCAGATACAAACCTGCTCAAGTATTATTTGAAAATGGAGTTGCTAAATTGATAAGCAGAAGGGATACCTTTGAAGACTTACTTTCCTTACAGGTTCCGCTAAATAAATAATCATGATTGAAATAAAACATATCAGTAAAAAATTCAGCGACAGGGCTATCCTTGAAGATATTTCGGCGCAGTTTAAGCCTGGCATGTGTAATTTAATCATTGGAGCAAGTGGTAGCGGCAAAACTGTATTAACTAAATGCATTGTTGATTTAATTCAGCCAGACGAAGGCCATATATATTTTGATGGCGTTGAATTTGGCAATATGAATAAGGAGCAGCGAAAAGACTTACGCAACAGTATAGGAATGCTTTTTCAGGGTAATGCTTTATTTGATTCAATGACAGTACAAGAGAATGTCAAGTTTCCTTTAGATATGTTTTCAGAACTAAATGAATCAGAAAAAATTGAAAAGGTAAACAAAATTTTAGCAAGGGTAAATTTAGAAGGCGTTAATGATAAGTTCCCTGCAGAGATTAGTGGTGGTATGAAAAAAAGGGTAGGTATCGCGCGCGCGTTAGTCTTGAATCCTAAATACCTTTTTTGCGATGAACCCAACTCAGGATTAGATCCCCAAACGTCCATGGTCATTGATAAACTAATACACGAATTAACCGTTGAAAATAACATCACGACTATTGTGGTTACACATGATATGAATTCAGTTATGGAAATTGGAGATTACATCCTATACTTACATCAAGGACATAAGGAATGGGAAGGAAGTAAACAGGATATTATTTATTGCAAGAATGAATTATTAAATAATTTCATTTTTGCTTCTGATTTTTTGCAGGATGCAAAAACACAAAGAATGCTGGAGGATAACAAAAAAATTTAGAAAAATCAATATAAAAATCTATCACACAATTACAAAATCACCCAACATGAAATACATTTTAATTGGATTGGCTGTGTTATCGAGTTTAGCAACCAATGTACAGGCACAATCAACTCCGCAAAACAATGCGGCTCCGGTTGTAGATCAAAATGCCCCCTACATTAAGGACAAGCACTTGCCTGTGTTTAGCCTTACATCATTAGACGGAAAAGAAATTACAAATAAGGATTTGCCTAAAAATTACAAGTATACAGTAATCATCATTTTTAGTCCAGATTGTTCACATTGCGAACATGAAGCTGCTGAGATTAATAAAAATGCAGATAAATTCAAAAATGTACTTTTTATTTGGGATAGCTACCGTGATATGGATTTAATTAAGAAATTTGCAACGAAATACAATTTAGCCGGTCAACCCAATGTGATTATTGGACGCGATGGTGCTTTCACTATTCCTACATTTTTCAGACCAAGAATGACCCCATTTGTTGCATTATATGAAAAAGGCAATTTCGTGAAGGTTTGGGAACAAGGAGTTGAACCTTATGAACTAATTAAAATCACCCAAGGTAATTAAGGAATTACCTAACTTTGCCCCGTAAAAATTAACCATTTACTTAAACAGATATCATATGAAAATTACCGTTGTTGGAGCAGGTGCAGTAGGCGCAACATGTGCAGACAATATCGCTCGTAAGGAATTAGCTAGTGAACTAGTTTTATTAGACATTAAAGAAGGCTTTGCTGAAGGTAAAGCGCAAGACATGATGCAAACTGCTGCATTATTAGGTTTTGATACTAGAATTACTGGTAGCACGAACGATTATTCAAAAACAGCTAACTCGGATGTAGTAGTAATAACTTCGGGTTTACCTCGTAAGCCAGGTATGACACGTGAAGAACTGATTGGAACAAATGCTGGTATTGTTAAAGGTGTTTGCGAAAACATTTTAAAGCATTCTCCTAACGCTATTATCATTGTAATTAGTAACCCAATGGATACAATGACTTACTTAGCATTGCAATCAACTGGCTTGCCAAAAAATAGAATCATTGGAATGGGTGGTACATTAGATAGCGCGCGTTTCAAATATCAACTAAGCACGACATTAAACTGTAGTCCAGCTGACTTAAACGCTTTAGTAGTTGGCGGTCACGGTGATACAACCATGATCCCTTTAATTAAACATGCAACTTGGAATAGCATTCCTGTCACTAAATTCTTAAATGAGGAGCAACAACAAACTATCATCAATGATACAATGGTTGGTGGTGCTACATTAACTAAATTACTAGGAACATCAGCTTGGTATGCACCAGGTGCTGCGGGAGCTGCATTGGTGGAGAGCATTGTTCGCGACGAGAAAAAATTATTTACATGTTGCGTTAGTTTGAATGGCGAATACGGTCAAAAAGACATTTGCTTAGGCGTACCTGTTGTAATTGGCAAAAACGGTTGGGAAAAAATAGTTGAAATGGATTTGTCTGCTGACGAACAAGCAGCATTTAACAAAAGTGCTGATGCAGTAAGAAATATGAACGATGTATTGAAGACTTTGTAATTCAATCTCGTTTCAACATACTCTTTTTCATAAAGCCTCGCAACTGCGGGGCTTTACTTTTTTACTTCTTTTATATATAAATAAAGCCCATAAAGTAACTCTGTTAAGATTATCAATCCATAAATTGAAAAAAAATGTCTATTAAATTTTCTTTTATCTTTAGCAAAAGACTTAAGTAGAAAGTAAACAATTAATGAAAATATAATTCTTGAAATATATGCCATGAGGAACTTTTTTGAATATTGAATTAATTCCAGCCGATTAATTTAACGTTACCATCAGCACCAAAATTTGAACTCATATTTATACTAATATTATACCCATTTTCACTTGACCATCCGATATTTTGTCCTGATATTGAAATACCATATAAAGTTGTACCAGCAATTGTAAATGTAGAGGTGTTATTAGAAGCATTGTATTGGATTTCTGTGACATAAAGTTGCGTCCAATTTTGAAAAAAAGTAACCCCAGAATAAAAACAAATGTTTTAAAATTATTATTCTTTTGCGCATAAAATTGATTTTGTATAATTGTAATAATTAAAAGTAGTTGCAAAAAACTATTCCAAATTCATCTTGAAAATCATCTAATGTGTATATCAATATTCAAGATGAGACTTCTTGATAAATATCAATAGAAGCAACGCTAAGTTTAAATACAGAATAATTCTATTTTAGAAATTATTCTCTGTGGATAAAAAATATAGCAGTAAAAAAATTTAAGCTTCTTCGTAATATCCATTTGCTTTTGCAGCAATCATGGAGATATCCTGCTGACGCATGCAGGCGAAATGACCCTGAGGGCATTGCTTGGTTCCATAATTTGAGCAAGGCTGACAAGATAAATAAGGTACAATTGAATTATAATACATCTCAGAAGCGCGCGCGCGCGCGCCGTTACTATTTAAATCCAAGGCTGGATAATATGGCTCCACCTGCAACGCAGGCGAAGTGGCTCCCCAAATTGCAACTGTTTTTTTATGGTAGGCACAGGCAATATATAAAAAACCTGTGTCATGCGATATAACTGTTTTGGACTGTTGTACAATTAATGCAGATTCATGTAAACTAAATTTGCCGCATGCATTGAATACTTTGCGCGCATCAACGGAAGCAACTTGATCTCCTTCAAAAGTATCTTCTTTCCCTCCCACTAAAACTATTGGATACTTTAATTGTGTACAAAGAGTACGCAATTTTTCAATAGGTAATTTTTTAGTAGCAAAGCTTGCTCCAATGACCAATGCAATATAGCCATCCTTATGTGTAGCAGGAATTGTAGACGAATTGAGGCTTATTTGGCTAGGGACAAAGTAATCTAAACCTTTACCATCATTGATAACCCCTAAAGGTGCTAGGGTGTCTACACATCTATCACTAATATGACGAACCGGCATAAAATTAAAATGTAATTTCGTAAGCAACATTTTTTGCCAACTTAATTTTTTATAGGCTAAGGATGGAAAACCTAATGCGCGTTTAATTTTATAGGTTCTAAAATTTTTATGTAAGTCAATTACATAATCAAACCCAATTGATTTTAATTTATCAATAGTTTTTGATAAATCATTTTCTAAATAATGGAAGTGGTCAATATATGGATTCGCTTCTGTCACCGATTTCATACTTGCTTTGGTTAAAAAATGTATTTCAACACCAGGCAATTGTTCCTTCGCTGCGCGTATGGCAGGTGTAGTAAATACGATGTCCCCAATAGATGAAAAACGAATAAAGAGTAGGCGCATAAATTAACAGCTATGGAAGTGGATTATCTAATTCTAAATAATCTAAATCCTTATGATAGGTTTCTTCAGTATAAATAAAAGCAATAAACGTAATCACCATTACAATTATTCCGGTTGCAATTCCACTTTGAATTATGGTCCACCCTAATTGCTTTTGTAAAATATCCAAAAATAAAAAGTTAATTAAAGGAAGCGCGCCTCTAACCATATTAGGTATCGTTGTTGCCGCAGTGGCCCTAAGGTTAGTACCAAATTGTTCTGCAGCCATTTGATTAAATATGGCCCAATAACCCGTGCTAAATCCTAGCAGTCCACAAATCGCATACATTCTGTCGTCATTATTATTAAAAGCTGAAAAGAATAATACCATCGCAACTGTATTTAAAATATAAAATACCAGTAAAGCCTTTTTTCTGCTTTTAAAATATTGGCTCACATAACCTATAACCAAATCCCCAACTGCAATCCCGATGTACGCAAACATCACGGAACGTCCTGAATCAATTATATTTTTACCATACAAGCCTGTTGCAAATTTGTTACTATAATTCACCAATACACCAATTACAAACCAAGTAGGTAACCCAATTAAAATGGCTTTAATGTATTTTGAAAACCTTTTTTTATTAGAGAAGAATTGAAAAAAGTTTCCCTTAGCAATATTAGCAAGCTTAGTAGATTCAAACATAAAGGACTCTGCTACTCTAATTCTCAATATCAATAAAAACACACCTAGCACTCCACCAATTTGATAACACAGCCTCCAATCCATTATAGTAAAACCTCCTAGTTGGTAGCCAATAGCCCATTGCTTGGTAAATTTAAATGTGAAATATGCGAATACTGCGCCAAACAAACCAATACCTGCCACCATACTAGTACCAAGACCTCTCTTGTTTTTAGGCAACATCTCGGAAACAAGTGTAATGCCAGCTCCCAACTCTCCGGCAAGCCCTATTCCTCCAATAAATCTACAGTATGCATATTGATCAACATTTTGAACAAAGGAGGTTAAGATATTTGCTGCAGAGTATAACAAAATAGAGCCGAATAATACTTTTAGTCTTCCGTATTTATCTCCAATTACCCCCCATACAATACCGCCAATTAGTAATCCTGACATTTGCCAGTTAATTATATGTGCGCTATCTACAATGATGGTTTCAGTAGTTGCTCCAACTGCTATAACACTTGGTTGACGTACGATAGTAAATAATAATAAATCATACACATCTACAAAATATCCAAGCGCTGCCACAAAAACAGGCAAGGATAGTAATCCAATTTGACGATTGGTAGTCATATTAAAAAGCTATTTTGATTTGTGGGTAAGTACTTTTATAATTACTGGCACAGTAGTTATAAAAACAATTCCAATAACAATTACTTCTAAATGTTTCTTTAAATCAAAATGATATTGATTTAATATCCATGATTGCAAAAAATGACCAGCACATAACATACTAGCAACCCATGCCAAACTTCCTACCACATTAAAGTACGCAAATTTTTTATTATCCATACGCACGATACCAGCAACAATTGGCGCAAATGTTCTTACAATTGGAATAAAACGCGCTATCACAATGGCTCTCCCTCCATGTTTTTCATAAAATTCTTGTGCTTGTACTAAATATTTTTTCTTAAAAAATATATTTTCTTTCCAATCATACATTGCTGGGCCCACATTTCTTCCAATTTTATATCCTACATAATTACCGACAACACCTGAAGTTGAAATAAAGGCGAAAACAATAAATAAATTAAGCCATTCATTTTGAGAAGCGAATATTTGGGCAGCCAATGGTGCACTATAAATGCCTGCAACAAAAAGTAAACTATCACCCGGCAAAAAGAACCCAAAGAATAATCCGGTTTCGGCAAATACCACTAATAGTAATAGCCATAAACCTCCGTTCTCAATATAATATTGAGGTTGCAGTAATTGGCTCCAATGAAAAGCATCTAATAAAAATGTCATTAAAAAAAGTTTAGTCTTGTGTAGGTTCTTCTAATGCACCTTCCCACTTGCTTACTACTGTAGTTGCCAAGCTATTGCCTAAAACATTTGTTGCAGTACGGAACATGTCGCAAAAGTGATCAATAGGTAAAATTAATGCAATGCCTTCTGGCGGAATTTTAAACATTGCACATGTCGCAGTTACTACAACCAATGAAGCTCGAGGCACGCCTGCGATACCTTTACTGGTTAACATTAACACCACTAACATAGTCAATTGAGTTCCAATATCTAAATGAATGCCGTAAGCTTGAGCAATGGCCATACTCGCAAAAGTCATATACATCATACTACCATCCAAATTGAAAGAATAACCTAATGGCAAAATGAAAGACACAATCTTATCCTTACATCCAAACTTCTCTAACACTTCGGTTAATTTTGGAAATACAGCTTCACTACTTGTGGTACTGAATGCAATAATTAATGGACTTGAAATTATTTTTAACATGGACGGCATGCGCTTCCCTAAAATAATAAAGCCTACCGCAATGAGCACAATCCATAAAACGCCTATGCCCATTAAAAAGTACAACAAATACTTTCCATAAAATAAAAACACCGCTAGCCCTTTAGTGGCAATCACGGCAGCCAATGCACCAAATACACCAAGCGGTGCAAAATTCATTACATAACCTACCATTTTTAAAATGATATGTGCAGCACTATCAAATGCTTTAATTAATCCATTTGCCTTTTCGCCCATTGCAGCTGCAGCAACACCAAAAAAGATACTGAATATTACAATCTGCAAAATTTCATTATTTGCTAATGCCTCAAACATGCTTTTTGGAAAAACATGCTCAATAAATCCACCTAAACTGAATGACTGAGTTTTTCCCATCAAATCCTTTGCCCCTGAAATATCTGCATTTGATAATGCAATCCCTTCACCAGGCTTTAATACATTTACCAACACCAAACCAATTAACAAACTCACTAATGAGGCAGTTATAAACCATAATAAGGCCTTTCCGCCTACTCTTCCCACTGTTTTTATATCCCCCAATTTTGCGATTCCTACCACCAATGTTGTAAACACCAATGGGGCAATAATCATCTGTATTAACCTTAAAAATATAGTAGTAAGTAATTTGATGTTTTTTGAAAACACATCGATGGTTGCCGGTGAACTGGTTTCGTGTACATAATAACCTAAAGTGGCGCCTGCAATCATTGCAATCACAATATACAGGGTAAGTTTATTTGAATTTTTCATATGTTGTTAGTAATGCAATATAAGACATATGTAACAAAAAAATACCCCAATAAATAGCATTCTGTTTATAAAAAATAGGTTCATTTTTGAGAAAAAAGTGCTATTTTTCAACTTATAATGAAATTGTTCATTAACGAAAAAAACAACTATGAGTTTATTTAGAAAAAAAGATCTAGCTGCCATGTTAGCGCAAGCTGAAGATGGAGGTAAAGGTTTAAAGCGCACATTAGGCGCTGGAAACTTAATTGCACTTGGAGTTGGTGCCATTATTGGTGCTGGTTTATTTGTAAGAACAGCTGCTGCTGCAGGACAAGCCGCTGGGCCTGCTGTTACGATATCATTTATTGTGGCTGCGGTAGGTTGTGCTTTTGCAGGCCTATGTTATGCAGAATTTGCAGCAATGATTCCTATTTCAGGCAGTGCCTATGCTTACTCTTATGTAACAATGGGCGAAACTGTAGCCTGGATTATAGGTTGGGCTTTAATTATGGAATATGCTTTAGGTGCGGCTACCGTATCTATTGCTTGGAGCGAATATTTAAATAAGCTGCTAGGAGGAGCTATTCCCTATGAATGGTGCCACTCCCCTTTTGAAAGTCTTACTGATGCAGCAGGAAAACTGCACACTGGAATTATGAATGCCCCTGCATTAGTAATTTTATTATTATTAACCTTGTTGTTAATTAAGGGTACGCAAGAATCTGCAATTGTAAATGCAGTTATCGTATTTATAAAAGTAGCTATTGTTTTAATTTTTATAGTTGTGGGATGGCAGTTTATTAATCCTGCAAACCATACCCCATATTTGATTCCTGCAAACCAACCACCAGTAATGGATCATGGTAAAGTAATTGCAGACTACTCTGGTGTGTTTAAGCATGGATGGGGTGGTGTATTGGGTGGCGCTGCTATTGTATTCTTTGCCTTTATTGGTTTTGATGCGGTTTCTACAGCGGCACAAGAAGCTAAAAATCCAAAGCGTGATATGCCAATAGGTATTTTAGGTTCATTAGTGGTTTGTACTATTTTATACATCTTATTTGGACACGTTTTAACAGGTGTAGCACCATGGACTGATTTTGTTGACCCTGCAAAAGGTAAAGAGGCTTCAGTTGCATATGCCATCTCAACTTATATGACTGGATATGGCTGGTTAGCAAAAGCGGTAACCGTTGCAATATTGGCAGGTTTTTCATCTGTAATATTAGTAATGTTAATGGGTCAGTCTCGCGTATTCTTCTCTATGGCCAACGATGGTTTATTGCCAAAAGCTTTCTCTGATTTACACCCTAAATACAGAACTCCCTATAAATCAAATTGGATTTTATTCCTATTTGTAGGTGCATTTGCTGCATTTGTACCAGGAAGCGTAGCAGGAGATTTAACTTCATTTGGAACCTTATTTGCCTTTGTATTGGTGAGTGCAGGAATCTGGATTTTACGTGTAAAATCTCCAAATATGGAAAGACCATTTAAGACTCCATTGGTGCCATTGGTCCCAATTTTAGGTGCTGTAATTTGTCTTGCAATGATATTTGCGTTAGACGCTCAAACACTTAAAGTTGCCTTTGCTTGGATGGCTTTAGGTTTGGTAGTTTACTTTACTTACAGTCGTAAGAGAAGCAAATTGAACACTGATAACTAAATTTATATAGTTTAAACCATAGAATAGCCAGACTGAATTGTCTGGCTATTTTTTTTGCCTTATTTTTGCAGACCTTAAATAATTACTATGGGAAGGATTTTTGAAGTAAGAAAAGCCACTATGTTCAAGCGATTTGATCGTATGGCAAAACAGTTTACACGTATTGGTAAAGAAATTGTGATTGCTGTAAAAGCATCTGGACCTGATCCTGATACGAACCCGGCATTGAGAAGATGTTATCAAAATGCACGAAGTGCTGGTATGCCTAAGGATAGAGTGGAAGCGGCTATCAAGCGTGCCATGGGTAAAGACACAAGTAACTACGAAGAAATTTTATACGAAGGATATGCTCCACATGGTGTTGCATTGGTTGTTGAAACAGCAACAGATAACCATGTAAGAACCGTTGCCAATGTGAAAAGTCATTTCAATAAAGGTGGTGGCGCAATGGGTAATAGCGGAAGCGTAAGTTTTCAATTTAAAAAAATGGGTGTATTCAAATTAAACCCAGACGGATTGGTGATGGATGATTTAGAACTAGAATTAATTGACCACGGCCTTGATGAATTAGGAGATAGTACAGATGACAATGGCAATGCAATTTTAGTATTAAGATGTGCATTCACTGATTTCGGTAATTTGCAAAAAGAATTAGAAGCGAAAAAACTAAATGTGATTAGTGCCGAGTTTGAATGGATTCCGACAACAACGGTTCCTGTAAGCGATGAGCAAGCTGAGGATATTAGTAAATTAATTGAAAGATTAGAGGAAGATGAGGATGTAAACAAGGTCTTCCATAACATGGGGTAGGTTTATTGCACTATTTTATTTTTTAAATATAAAATAGTGCAATAAATCCCTCTTATGATTTATTCAAAAAATCAAAGATTTTTCGAAATCCTTATTCCCTTTTGAGATTTATTCAAAAAATTATAAATTTTTCGAAATCCTTCCACTAGTTTCATACAAGTATTATAAATGAAGTTATTAGTTTGCATATTCCTCACAGGTTCTCTTTTACCAAAAGTAAACGACACTACTAGACCCGTTTTTAATATGTATGCAATTACACATGAGACACAAGTGCCTGCAAACTTCTACACTACTAAAACAGGATTTTTTTGCAATATCGAACGCGCCATTGAAAAACAAACCAAGGTGCAAGTAAAAGTAAGACTTGGCTCTTTAGAACACACACAAAAATTAGAGGGATATAATTTATCTACTCTGCCATCATTTCACTCACCACTTGAATAATATCTTCGGTATTTGGCTTTGAGAAATAATCTCCGTCACTTGCATATGCAGGGCGATGATCTTTTGAACTAATGGTTCTTGCTGCAACATCTAGCCATCTATAACCACCTTGCAATTCAATCACCTGTTGGTACATAAAAGCACTAGCACCACCTGGCACATCTTCATCGACAAAAACAATACGATTAGTCTTTTTAAGAGAAGCAACAATCATATGATTAATGTCAAAAGGCAATAAAGTTTGTACATCTATAATTTCACAATCAATTCCAATTCCACTTAATCGATCTGCAGCATCTTGTATTATTCTAAGTGTTGATCCATATGATACAATAGTAATATCATTACCTTCTCTAATGACTTCAGGCTTTCCTAATGCAACAGTAAACTCAGTTATATTATTTGGCATAGTTTCTTTTAAACGATAGCCATTTAAACATTCAATTAATAATGCAGGATCATTTCCTTTCAGTAAAGTATTGTACATACCAACTGCCTGTACCATGTTGCGCGGAACGCAAACATACATACCTCTTAAGGAATTGATGATCATACCCATTGGGGAACCGCTATGGAATATTCCTTCTAAACGATGTCCTCTTGTGCGAATAATTACTGGACTACTTTGCATACCATTACTACGATAATGTATAGTTGCCACATCATCACTAAGTGTTTGTAATCCGTATAATAGGTAATCTAAATATTGTATTTCAGCAATGGGCCTCAAACCACGCATTGCCATTCCATGGGCTTGTCCCATAATGGATTGTTCTCTAATGCCTGTATCAAAAATACGATCTACTCCATGTTTTGCTTGTAAGCCTGCAAATCCTTGATTCACATCCCCAATATTACCCAAGTCCTCGCCAAAAGCATATACTAATGGATTGGTTTCAATCAATTTATCAAAATAATGGTTAAGCACTTCATACCCATTAATTATTTTGGACTGCTCGTCATACACTGGGTCTACAACAGAAACATTCAATGTGCTTTTTTGCGTTTGATTGTATAAATGTTTACTATAAAAGGGTTGTTGTTCTTTTAAATAATTTGCCAAAAACTTTTTGATTGCTTCAGCATTTGGATACGTAGGCATTTGTTCTATCAAAGTATTAAGGCTTCTAAATATATTTCTTTTTAAGGGCTCCTTTATACTCACCAACTCATGTAATAATTGATTCACTCTATTTAATACATCTCCTTCAATACCTTGGGTTGCAATTGATACGCCTTCAGTTATTTTTTCCTTGATAGGTGTGATATATTTTGACCAAGCAATTTCTTTTGCTTCTTTAACTTCCTTTTTAACTTCTGACTCTAAATTTTGTAATGCTTCGTCGGTTGTCAATTCATTTAAAATTAACCACTCGCGCATTTTTTTATTACAATCCCATTCTCTTTCCCATTCTAACCTTTCACCCGATTTATATCTTTCATGACTACCGCTAGTTGAATGACCTTGTGGTTGTGTTAATTCTTGTACATGAAAAAGCACGGGTATATGTGTAGCTCGGGTAAAGGCAATCCCTTCTTCAAATGTTTCACACAATGCAGCATAATCCCAACCCTTTACCGTAAAAATTTTGATGCCATTGGTTTCTTCTTTCTTTTCAAATCCACGCAATGCTTCGGAAATAGAGCCTTTTGTTGTTTGTAATTTTGTTGGTACGGAAATACCATATCCATCATCAAAAACAAAAATGGCTAATGGCGATTGAATTACACCTGCGGCATTCACTACTTCCCAAAAATGTCCCTCGGAGGTACTTGCGTCACCAATGGTACAAAAACAAACTTCATTTCCGTTGTTACTTAAATGAGTAAGTTGCTCTTTATGTTTTGATGATCTAAAACAGGTTGAGGCAAATGCCATACCTAGTCCCCTAACCATTTGACCGGCAGTAGGAGCAATATCTGCTGAAATATTATAGCTGTTCACTAAGTGATTCCACTCCCCTTTTTCATTTACAAAAGGAGTTGCAAAATGCGCATTCATATTTTTTCCACCACTATAAGGGTCATTATGAACGTCGGCATATAATTGAGAAAAATAATGTTCGGTATTTGCAACACCCAACGCAAACATGAAAGTTTGGTCACGATAATAACCGCTTCTAAAATCCCCTTTTTGAAAGAATTTAGCCAATGCCACTTGCGCCACTTCCTTACCATCACCAAAAATGCCAAATTTGGCCTTTCCAGTCAACACCTCTCTTCTTCCCAATAAGCTCACTTCTCTACTCATTAAGGCTACTCGATAATCGGCAATTACCGAATCTCTAAAAGCTTCAAAAGAGAGCACTTCTTGGTTAGTTAATACTTCGCCTTGGGATTCCATATTACAAAAGTAGGGGTCAAAATGCAATAAAAATCAATAAATAGATAAAAACCCTTTTTTACTAATTTTTCAATAATTTAGCTTAGTAATACAGCCCATTTTGATGACTAAAATCAATCAAAATTGTGCTAAAATACCAATAATAACAAACCCATTTATATGAAAGTAAAACTACTTGCATTTGCACTTTTAATGACCATTGGCTCTTATGCTCAAAGCTCCATTAAATTTGATGCACTAAGCCACAATTTTGGCAAGATTAAAAAGGGAGTTCACAAATCAGTCGTTTTTAGTTTTACCAATTTAGGGGCTAAGCCAGCTGTGATTGAATTTGCAAACGCCGAATGTGGTTGTACTCAACCCGACTACAATCAAAACCCAGTGTTAAAGGGCCAAAAAGGAACCATTAAAGTAACTTATACTGCACCTAGCGAAGGTCAATTCAAAAAACGTGTAACTGTAAAATATGCCGGCGAAAAGGATGTTACAGAATTGGTCATTGAAGGTGAGGTTATAAAATAAAGGCACAAATATTAACGTACATCAGTTAATATTTAAAAATATAATTTTGCATTAGCGCTCATTTACAAATGGGCGCTTTTTTATTATAGAAGCTGCACTTATCTTTGCTATAATGATAACAATTAGTGAACGTGGGAAAAATATGCCATCCTCTCCCATCAGGAAATTGGCATCCTATGCAGATACTGCAAAGAAAGAAGGTGTTAAAGTTTATCATTTAAATATTGGTCAACCTGATATTGAAACACCTGCTGTGATGATGGATGCGGTGAACAATGCACATTTAAAAGTGTTAGAATATACCGATAGTGCTGGTATATTAAGTTTCAGAAAAAAATTAGCAGGATACTATCAGTCGAAAGATATTCAAGTTGATTACTCGGATATTCTGATCACTATTGGTGGAAGCGAAGGTATACTTTTTGCTTTTATGGCATGCTTAGATGTTGGTGATGAAATTATTGTACCAGAACCTTTTTATGCAAACTATATTGGATTTGCAATGGCGGCAGGCATTAAAATTATACCAATCACTTCAACGATTGAATCAGGTTTTGCATTACCCTCTATTGAATCTTTTAAGGCAAAAATCACTAACAAAACTAAAGGGATTTTTATTTGCAATCCCAATAATCCAACTGGCTATGTGTATAGTGAAGAGGAGCTTTTGCAAATTAGAGATTTAATTAAAGAAAAAGATTTGTATTTGTTTTCCGACGAAGCATATACCGAGTTTAGTTATGAAGGGAAAGTGAAAAGCACGTTAACATTGGAAGGAGTTGAAGATCGTGTTATAATGATTGATACCTTTTCAAAAAAGTATTCTGCATGTGGCGCGCGCATTGGAGCACTTGTAACAAAAAACAAGGAAGTGATTGAAGCTGTAATGAAGTTTGCACAAGCAAGATTAAGCCCTCCAACTTTAGAACAAATTGCAGCTGAAGCAGCTTTAAGTTTGCCTGCAGATTATTTTGATGCAACAAGAGCTGCATATAAAAATAGAAGAGACACTTTAATTCAAAGGCTTTCTAAAATGGAAGGTGTTTTTTGTCAAATTCCTCAAGGTGCATTTTATGCAATGGCGAAATTACCGGTAGCAGATACCGATGATTTTTGCAGATGGTTATTGACTGATTTTAGAATGGACAATGCAACCATCATGCTTGCACCGGCAAGTGGTTTTTATACTACACCAGGACTTGGCAAAAACGAGGTTAGATTGGCTTATGTCTTAAATGAATTGGAGATAAATAAAGCAATGGATTGTCTTGAAGCAGCACTTCATGCATATCGATTGCTTCATTAATGACGCAACTCAATCGATTGCGTAACTTCTACGCATACCACCCATCATTTTTTAGACTAAATTCATAATAATTAACACGAAATAAGAATAGAATTAAATCTTCTAAAGTAATTTTGTCTTGTTATAGTGTGGGTTTGATTTTACTATAGCAAGCAATCGTAAACGCCCGTTGTTTCTACAATGGGCTTTTTTTTTGACTATTATCAAATCACAAAAATAAAAAACCCTATATCTACTTGAAATATAGGGTTTGAATATGTGTTTTTACAGGATCAGCTTCCTCGAGAACCACCTGTTTTAATTGGTTTTTTATTTGCCCCACCACTTGATTTGGTGTTTGCTTTGGCAATAAACTTTGAACTACCCCCAGCTTGAGGAGAAGTCTTTGTTGTAGAAGCCGCTTTTTTATCAGCTACCTTTTTATTGATTGCGAATCCCATAGTTAATTATTTATACACTAAAAGTAAATAAATTAATTCACATTTTCCTCCATGGCGCCTTCTTCCTTTCGCTCTTTTTTAAACTCTAACTTCCCAAAACGCCAGTTGAAGCTAATACCAAAGGATCTAGAAGGAACATAACGAATGCTATTTGAGTTAAAATTAGGCCCACTAATTAAGGTTTGTTGTTTAACATATTCCGCAAAAGGATTGTTTGCTAATAGACCTAAACTTCCTTTCCCATTCCAAAACTTTTTTCTTAACGCAAAACTATAAGAAAGATTTGCAGGATACTTTCCCTGAACCTCATTACGTGCTGAATTAAAATTACCAAAACACTCCGAAACTAAAGTTTTAGAGAATTCATAAGTTAAATTAATATTAGCGCGATAATTTTGACTACTTGCATTATAATTTTGGTCAATACTATTGTAAATTTTCCTGAAGTAATAGGAGAAATTAGTTCGAATGCTAAATGCATTTGAAAATTTTAAATCACCAAATACATTTATCCCTGTATTTTTTTCCAAACCTATGTTTTGACTCTTACTCAAATTCACATTATAGTATAAACTATCCCCAACTTGCAAACTTGGATAATAAACTACATAAGGTTGAATATCTTGATTAGAATTTCTTTGAAAAACAGTCAACATGATGGAACCTAACTCTTTTAATTCTTGACTATATGTAAGTTCAATTCTCTCTCCCAATTCAGGCAATAAATAAGGATTTCCTTGCGTCATATTTTTTGGATCTGTTGTATTGATATATGGATTAAGCTCTTCAGTTCCTGGTCGATTAATTCGTCTGGAATAACTTATTTTAATGCTGTTATCTTCTCCTAGTTTTCGCTTAAAGAAAATGGAGGGTACGAAATTATTATAACTAGGATTCACAGGCTGCGTAGCTTTTGAAAACGCTGCATTCACATTGGTTTGCTCAAAACGACCACCCAATTTCACTTCCACCCAATTTTTAATTGGAAATTCAAGTTCAGAATAAACGGCAACTACATGTTGATTATAATCCAACGTGTTAGACAAACTATTATTTTGCTTTAAGGGCTGTGTACTAGATTGTAAAAAAACATTCGTAGCACTAGCGATACCAAGGTTAGTAATTTTACTACCCAAATTCAATTTAATATTATCAGAAATAGGTTCTGAATAATCAAATTTCAACTCTGATTCTGTTTCTTTTGTTCCATTTAAATTAGCGCTTCCATAAACCATCATTTGATTCGCCAAATTATATTGTGTGGTTCCTGAATTAATATTAAAACTAGATGCTCCTGCATTATAGGAAAGCTCAAACTCCCGACCTTCTTTGTCAAAAGTACGCTTGTAGCTACCACTATAATTGTAGTTGCCATTTTCAGAAAAAGAATTTGTTGTAATGTTATGTAATAATGCATTTTGGACTAACGCACCTCCAAAGGATTGACTTGACAAAGTTTGCGTATTTGCTCCAGTTGCGTCAAATCCAAATCCATTCAACCCGAAGGAAGCATTAAAACTATTTTTCTTTAGATAGGTCCAATCCAAGTTTAATCCAGAATGCGTCCCTTGTCGCTTAACATCACTACTTCCATCCTGTAGCATATAATTATAAGTCTTATTAAGCGAATCAATGGTTGTTCGTGTCATGGTCATTGGTGTTGCCGCTAAAAGTCGAGCATTAGAGGCAATAAATAAGCTAGCACCAAAATTATTATTACGTGCCGCTAAGTTGAGCGATCCGTTTTCAATTCTAGTGCCAATACTCGTACTAATACTTCCGTTATAACCTCTTGTTTTATTTTGTTTTAAAACGATATTAATAATACCACCTAATCCATCAGCATCATATTTTGCGCCAGGATTGGTAATTACCTCTACCGTTTTAATTTCACTTGCCGGTATAGATTGTAAAACTTCATTAATATTTGAACCATAGGCAACACTTGGCCTGCCATTAATTAAAAAACGAATACTTGAAGTACCAGCCAATTGAACATTACCGTCAATATCCACTGAAACCATGGGGATTTTTTTAAGCAAATCGGTTGCTACTCCATTTTGAGCACTAATGTCTTTTTCTGCATTAAATACCATTTTGTCAATTTTATTGTCAATGGTTTTTGCAGAACTTCTTACAGTTACTTCGGCAAGCGTACTTTTTGATTTAACCAAACTAATGGTATTCGTATTTACACTTAAATGTGTATTATCAATTTCAATATTATCAATTGAGATAGTCTTATACCCAACAAATTCAACGTCCATTTTGTAAATTCCGGTTGGCAAATCTGCCACCTTAAATATTCCTTTTTCATTCGCCGTAGCACCGCCAACGGCATTCTTTGCTCCTTTACTATACAAAATTACAGTTGCATATTCAATAGGTAATTTTGAATCAGCATCTAACACAATTCCAGTAATTTGACCATTACCTTTCAAAGCGGATGTTCCTTGAGCAAATAAACCTGCACTAAGTAATAGAAATAAAAAAAATGAAAAATATTTTAACATCATTGAATTTTGAGTCGCAAAGCTACTTAAACTCAATTTGTTTGCATTACCATTTATAAAAAAACACTTTGAAAATAAATTAATGAAAAAAATATGTACTATAATTTGCAACTTAGTACAAACATGCCTCTAAATTCAGGTTTTATTAAGGTGAAAATTTCATCGGGCAACCTTAAAGTACTTACAACTTGAAATCCGTGTTTTTTATAAAAATGGAGGGCTTTTTCGGCGCTATCCATTGCTTTAAGAACTAGTTCTTTTTTATGATACGAAATAGCAACTTGCTTTACAAAATTCATCATCGCAGTGCCAACTCCTTTTTGGATACAATTAATATCGATATAAATACGCTCCAATTCAATTGTAGATTTTGAATCAAAAGACTTTGTAGTTGTATTGATATTAAGCTTTAAATAACCAATTGCTTTTTGATTCAAGTAAGCGATATAATGTAAATTATTGGGATCTCTTATTTCACTTTCAATTTTCTGTACTGGATATGCATATTCATTAATATACCAATTTACACCACCGTCTTGCCATAAATAGGGATAATGGGGAATATAAATTTCTTTCGCTAAATCACTAAGTAACTGTGCTTTTTGCTCATCAATTTGAACTATTTCAATTGGTGTACTCATTTAAATGCAAAACTATTGCTTAATTGAACTCATACCGCCATCAACATGCAATATTTGTCCTGTTATCCAACTTGCTTTATCACTTAATAAAAAACAAGCCATTGAAGCAATATCATTAACATGGCCCACTCTTTTCAATGGATGTCTTAAAGCATTTGCTTCTACTTTTTGTTCGGTATTTAATAATGTTGATGCCAAAGGCGTATCAGTTAAAGAAGGTGCGATGCAATTAACTCTTATAGTTGGCGCTAATTCAGCAGACAACGCTTTAGTAATTCCTTCAATAGCTCCTTTTGATGCAGCTACTTGAGTATGAAAGTTCAAACCTAATTGTACTGCAACAGTAGAGAATAATATAATTGAACTTTTTCCTGAATTTTTTAATGCGGGTAAAGCTGCTTGTATCATTTTAATCGCCCCACCAACTTGTAAATTAAAATCTTGAGTAAAATCAGCTACTGGTATCCTTGCAAATGGCTTTAAATTTATGGAGCCCGGGCAATAGACTAAGCCGTCTAAACTTTCGGGAAAAAATGAAATATCGGATTGCTCATCTAAGACATTTAAAAAATGTGGGTTAATATTTTGAGTTGCCTCAATTGAATTTTTATTGAAAGTGGCATACACCTGATGTCCTTCACTTGCTAATTGAGCCGAGATTGCTTTACCAATACCCGATGACGCACCAATTACTAAATAATTTCCCATAATTTGATTGTTGATATTGAATAAACAATCAAAAAGTTAAAAAGTTCAGTAAATATTTAAACAGATAGTAAACCAGCCCTGTATAATCCACTAATTGGCTTATTGTCCCAAAATAATTCAAAACCATCAAATCCTGCTGAATGATAACTTTCCTTTACAGCCGCCAAAGTCATACCATTGCCATTTGTAACACTAATTGGGGCTAATAAATTAAGCAGCCAACTTCCTTTTTCGGGCTCAATACTAATATTAAAATTAGAGGTGTTTGTTTGGAAAGAAATTTGCATTTCTTCCCACTTATTTCCTTTTTTTGATTTTTGCACAATTACATGCTTAGGGGAAACGCCTAACCAAATCACTTTAGTATTTGATGAAGTACTATATTCAGGTTCTTGCAAAGCATTTAAAATATAATTTGGGGCAACGGATGTTTTCGGAATTTTAAAATCAAACCATTTTTGCAATGGCATCTCAAAGCATACTCCATGCATGTAATTAAGCAAGGCTTTCTTTAAACCAAATCCAAATAATTCGTGATTAGCGCCAGTTGGATCGATATGCTCAATATCATTATTAGCAAATGTTCCTATTGAGTTAGTGATTTTTTTTACTTTATATTTTTCAGGATCTAATCCTACAGGACTATGCGCTGTCATTGTAAATAAATGCCAAAATGCGGATTGTAATACTCCTGTTTCAAAAAGCTGTCTCACCATCTCAAGTGAATCAATAGTTTCTTGAACCGTTTGTGTTGGGAAACCATACATCAAATAGGCATGTACCATTATACCTGCATCCGAAAAATGCTTACTTACTTTAGCAACCTGTGCAACTGTAATACCTTTATTAATTAAACCTAGTAGTCGGTCAGATGCTACTTCAAGACCACCACTTACTGCAATACATCCTGAAGCTTTTAACAATTGACATAAATCTCTAGTAAAACTTTTTTCAAATCTTACGTTGGCCCACCAACTCACAACTAAATTTCTTCTTATAATCTCAATGGCTACTGCCTTCATTAATGATGGCGGTGCTGCTTCATCTACAAAGTGAAACCCGTTTTCGCCAGTCTTATCCACTAGCTCCTGCATCCTATCTACAATTAATGAAGCAGCGATTGGTTCATAGGTTTTTATGTAATCAAGTGAGATGTCGCAAAATGTACATTTACCCCAATAACATCCATGTGCCATGGTTAATTTATTCCAACGACCGTCACTCCACAAACTATGCATTGGATTAATTACCTCAATAGCTGAAATATATTTATCCAATAACAACCCGTCATAATCTGGTGTACCTACCTGTCCTTGTTTATAGTCACCGCAACTAGCATTGTTTATAAAAGTCACTACATCATTCACCAATGTAAAACAACGCTTTAACTCATGTTGTTCTTTTATGCCGTCAATATGCTGGATTAAAATTTCAAGTGGCGCTTCGCCATCATCCAAAGTGATAAAATCATAAAATTCAAAAACCCTGGAATCACTCAATGACCTTAATTCTGTATTGGCAAAACCGCCACCCATTGCAACTTTTATTTCGGGAAAATGTTGCTTTAGCCATTGACCACATCTAAGCGAAGTATATAAGTTACCTGGGAAAGGTACAGAAAGACAAACCAATTTAGGTTGAACTTCTTTAATACGCTTATCAAATATTTCAATTAAAATTTCATCTAAATAAGTAAACGGCTGTTGCAATGCTGCATATAATTCATCAAAAGAGTTAGCTGATCTTCCTAAACTTTCTGCATAGCGGCTGAAACCAAAATGTGGATCAATATTTTCTTTTATCAAGTCGCTCAAGTCCTCTAAATACATGGTAGCAATATGTTTTGCCATATCAATTTTACCCATACTACCAAAGGCCCATTTCAAATCATCTATTTGTTCAAATCTACTTGCTTCAGGTAAAAAATTGCGCGCGCTTATTAAATGAGCTAATGTATTTGACTTCCCTTGTAAAAATAAAATAACTTCATTGATTGTATTAATGTATCTATTCTTTAATGAAATAATACGAGCACTATTTTCCGAAACAATCAACCCATTCTCTGTTGCATTTATTTTATCATCGATTGTTTTAAAGAGCTTTTCTAATCCATTTTTACTAAATAAAGCAATGGTAACTTCAATTCCTAAATCGGCCTGTTGAGAAGCAATTCCTTTTGTATTAAAGAATCCTTTTAAGTACGCGGTTGCTGGATACGGCGTGTTGAGTTGCGTAAATGGGGGTGTAATTAATAAAACAGGCTTATTCAATGCGATTGATTATTTAGCAAAAATAAGGTTTCCAATCATCTATCCAACCCATTTCCCTATTATTGGTATTTTTCTCAATAAATAAATAAGCAAAAAAGAAAAAATAAGGCAAAGCATGCTCACTAAAGGAATGCTAATTAATGGATGACTGCCATCTATACTCATTATATAATCATCAATAAGTGACAATACAAGTAAGTGTATCAAATAGATCCCATAGCTATATTCACAAATCCAGTTAACTACATTTTGAAGCCATTTAGGCATTTTAATTATAGATTGCTTAAATAGTAAATAAATACTAGCACTCATTATAAATATGCCGGGCGTTAATGGCGCTAGGAACATTTCTTTATCTACATTTTTTTCAAATGCTAAAAAATAAGTGGCTAATGAAATAGTCACGCAACTTAAAATAAACAACAACCATAATATCCATTTAGGGGCTACTATGTATTTAAAAAAATAATAGCCTGCTATTAAATAACCAACATACCCCGTGAAAAAACCTAACTCAAAATCATTTTTATATTTATCAATCCACGGATAAACGATTAATAAAATAACCCAACATCCTATGAAAATACCGAGCTGTTTTTTGGTTGCTTCTTTGGTCCACTTTGAAATTATAGGAATTAATAAATACATACCTATAATCATATAGATATACCACAAATGCACGGCAGAACCCGTTATGAGCTTATCCAAAATAAGTGCCCCTTTTTGATTAATTGACAATACATGTCCTATTAAATTATCCCAGTTATTATAAAATAAATAAACAAAACTCCAAATCAAAAAGGGAATAAAAATTTTTCGAAAAGCTTTTACTAAAAAAGGGCGAGGTAAGCCATTATAATTTGCCAAAACAAAGCTGCCAGTAAGCATTACAAAAACAGGTACAGACCACCTCACTAATGTATTGATTATAATTGCAATTACCCAATGGCTTTGGGGGATCTGCCCAAAACCTCCTGTCAAATAAGATGAACTATGTATAAAAATTACACCTAGTGTGGCTGCAGCTCTTAAATGATTTGCCCAGGCAATTTTAGGGGGATTAGGCATGGTTACAGATAAAGTTAAATACTTTTAATTACAATAATATGTAACACAAAGTAAATTATAACTTACGAATAACCGCCATTTGCCTGGCAAATTCATTTTACGTTATGATGCTCTTTTTTACCAATTAGTGTTTTCAAAAGCAGTTTTGCTACAGCTTCAGAGGATGCAGGGTTTTGTCCAGTAATTAAAAGCCCATCCTGAACTGCAAATGAACTCCAATCAGCTCCCTTACTGTAATGTGATCCTAATTTATTTAATTGATCTTCAAGTAAAAAAGGAACAATTTTTGACAAACCCATAATATTCTCCTCACTGTCAGAAAAAGAAGTAACATTTTTCCCTTTAACTAGAGGATGACCATTTTCTGCTTTCACATGTATCAAAGCCGCTGGTGCATGACAAACAAATGCAATAGGCTTTTGTGAATTGTAAAAATGTTCAATTAAATCAATTGAATTTTTATCATTCGCTAAATCCCAAAGTGGGCCATGTCCACCCGGGTAAAAAACTGCATCGTAATCGCCATAATGGATACTATCTAGCTTTAATGAATTAGCAACTTTATCAATTGCTGCGAGATCCTTGAAAAACCTTTTTGTAGAAAAGGTCTAGCTATAAAAAATGTTAATTATTACACATAAGTATAGATAAGTTGCAATCTTCACACATTATACAATATAAACATAGCTGCCACTATAAATAATCAGTACATTTTAAGGAAATGTTCCCCTTTATTGGTGAATAAGCGCATATTTGGTATTTTACAAGTCATAAAAAAAATAATATGCGTAAACTTTTCTTCTGGATACTTTTACTAATACCATTTTTAGGTATCAGCCAGCATAAGGCAAATTATAGTCTAGCAGCTCGATTCTCTCCAAAAAAATTGGATAAAATGATATTTTCTTTGACAGTTGACCCTCATTGGTTAAAACAGTCTAACAAATTTTGGTATACCTATGAAACGAGTGAAGGCAAGCAATGGAATATAGTAGACCCCTTGAAAAATGAGAAAAAACCTATGTTCAATAGAGATAAAATTGCTGCTGAATTAACTAAAATTATAAAAGATCCATTTGATGGACAGCATTTACCAATCGATTCTATCAAGTTTATAAAAGATGAAAACTGGATTCAATTTGAAGTAAAAAGTAGTATTGAAATAAATAAAGAAGATCAGGTTAAAAAAGATGCAAAGCCCGAAAAAATTAAAAAGACTTTTTACTTTGAATACAACCTTGCAACTGAACAGCTAAATGAATTAGTAGGTTATAAAAAGCCAAAGAAAAAACCAAATTGGGCAAATGTTTCACCTGATGAAAAAACAATCGTTTTTGGAAGAAATTACAATTTATACTATATGGATAAAGCCAATTATGAAAAGGCTTTAAAAAATGATGATGATAGTACAATTATAGAACATGCCATTACAACTGATGGTATTCAAAACTTCAGCTGGCATAGCGAAGGTGCGTATGGAGGTGGCGGGGAAACCAATGTGGATGCAGAGAAAAATAAAAATAAAAGAAAGTCAGTTAATGGATTATGGAGTGAAGATGGCAAGCATTTAGCTATCACCAAAGTGGACAATCGAAAAGTTAAGGACCTATGGGTTATCAATAGTATTGCAGATCCAAGACCAACACTTGAAACTTACAAATATTGGATGCCAGGTGAAAAAGAAGCTCCAGTGGATCATTTGATGATTGTAGATATGAGTGCATATTCTTTTAAAGAAATTAATGTCTCCTTATTTAAAGATCAAGATATATCCGTTTGGAATAAAACAAGTAAAGTAAATACACGAGATGACGAACATAAGCCAATGATATGGCTCGGAACCAATGACAAATTATATTTAGCAAGAACAAGTAGAGATTTAAAAAAGATTGATCAATGTGTTGTAGATATCAATAATGGCGAAGTGAAAACGTTGGCAGAGGAAAATTTAAACACTTATGTAGAAATCAAGAAACCAGGCTTGATAAAAAATACTGGTGAGTTTATTGAATGGAGTGAACGCGATGGTTGGGCGCATTTATATTTGTATGATAAAGAAGGTAAATTAAAAAATCAAATTACACAAGGGCCTTGGCATATTGAGGAAATTGTATCAATTGATGAAGAAAAAAGAATAATTTATTTCTCAGGCAATGGAAGAGAAAATGCTTCAAGCAATTCCAAAGAGGATCCATATTATTTACATTTATACAAAGTAAATTTTGATGGCTCAAATTTACAATTATTAAATTCAGGCAATTACGATCATAGTTTTATCATCAATGACAATAAAAACTATTTTGTAAATACTAGCTCAAGAGTAAATACGACTCCCATTTCAAGTTTGTATGGAACCGATGGTAAAAAACTTATGGATTTAGAAACTGCCGACTTAAGTTCCCTATTTGCTGCTGGTTATAAATACCCTGAAACATTTAAAGTAAAGGCCGACGATGGCATTACAGATATTTTTGGTGTAATGTATAAGCCATACGATTTTGATAGTACAAAAAAGTATCCAATCATTGAATATGTATACCCAGGCCCTCAAACTGAATCAGTTAATAAGAGCTTTAGCAAAGGCATGGATCGCATAGACAGATTGGCACAACTAGGTTTTGTAGTAATTACTTTAGGGAATCGCGGGGGAAATCCTGCCCGAAGTAAATGGTACCACAATTATGGTTACAATAATTTAAGAGATTACGGATTGGCAGACAAAAAAGCGGCCATTGAACAATTAGCAGATAGGTATAAGTTTATCGATGGTGATAAAGTAGGTATTCATGGTCATAGTGGTGGCGGATTTATGAGCACAGCGGCCATGTTTGTTTATCCCGATATTTTCAAGGTAGCCGTAAGCAATGCAGGCAATCACGACAATAGCATTTACAATAGATGGTGGAGTGAAAAGCACAATGGCGTAAAAGAAAATATTTCAGATAAAGGCGATACCACTTTCTCATATATGATAGACAAGAACCCAGAGATTGCTAAAAACTTAAAAGGAAAATTATTATTAATTCATGGCGAAATTGATAACAACGTACATCCCGCTAATACCATACGCGTTGTTAACGCATTAATTAAGGCCAATAAACGTTTTGACATGTTAATACTTCCAACTCAGCGTCATGGCTTTGGCGACATGAACGAATATTGGTTTTGGAGAACAGCCGACTACTTCTCAAAATACCTCTTAGGAGATGACAGTGAAAGACCAGTAGATATTGAAGAGATGAATAAAGATATTGAAAGGAAAAAATAATAGTTACACTTAATCTTCCAAAAAGAGCTGGCACTTTGCCAGCTCTTTTTTTTTAATTACGCTTTAAAAAATCAATGACTTCTTTATTTGTAATTTCAGGTTTTTCCAAATAAGGCAAATGACCCGCATCTGAAATAGATAAAAATTTAACATTCAAAGTAGCTCTAATTGAATCGCTATATTTTAATAGAACAGTATGGTCTTCGGTACCCCATATTAACAATATTGGCTTATGCAATTTTTGCAAGCTTTTATATCGATCCAAATAGGGAATGGTATCATAATGATATCTAGTTGATACCAATGCTTTTCTAGTGCCCTTGTATTGCATTTGTACTTTATAATTTTCAACCCAATTTGGGAAATTGGCAGGATATTTAAAATCTTCTAATTGTCCTTTTGCACGTGCGTCTGAACTTTTTGCCATCATTTCATCAAATGATTGCTCGGTAGCGATTGTTTTATTTCTTTCTGATGCAGGATCAATTAAAACCATTTTTTTAACAAGTCTTGGATGTGCTAATGTGAAATTAGTACTTACGATGCCTCCAAAAGAAACTCCTATTATATTCACTGGCTCCTTAATAGAAAGCCCATTTATTAAATCGTATAATTGTTGGGTATATACTTTTGCAGTATAATCTTTAGTGAGTCTGTCGGAGTAACCTCTTCCAAATTCATCATATCTTATTACTTGATATCCTTCTTTAACTAAGTTTTCAAAAAAGCCGTTCCAAATAAAATAAGGGACACTAAAACCATGCACCAATACCACTACTCCACTTTTACCTGTTCCTGCTTTTTCATAATGTGTAATACCATCGCTTAATTTTATAAAACTACCTGCAACTCCTTTTCTAGCAGCTGCATCCATTATTTTCACTTCAGGATCACTCCACTGTGCATGTACATTAATGGCTGCTGACGCCATACAAATAATTAATAGGTATTTATGCATAATTTATTGTTTGATGGTCAAATTTATTGTTATTTTGATAGAAGAAAACAAATTTATTCAAAACCGACATCATCACAATATATGAACAACGAAAACTTTATAGCATCCATAGTAGTGGGAGCATGGAATGGTCAAATTAAAGCCTGTAATAAATTATTAGCCGAACTTTCGGACCAGCAATTAATGAAAGATATTGTTGAAGGAAAAAATAGAGGTATTTATATATTAGGGCATCTTACTGCAGTGCATGACAGAATGATTCCTTTATTAGGATTTGGCGATCAGTTGTATCCTAATTTAAATCCAATTTTCATTCAAACTCCAGATAAAACGGTTGAGACAATTCCAACCTTGTCTGATTTAAGAAGCAATTGGGATACAGTGAATGAAAAATTAAATAGCCATATTGCTAACATGTCGTTTGAGCAATGGCTGGAAAAGCATACTGCTGTTACTGATGAAGATTTTGCAAAAGAGCCAAATAGAAATAAATTAAGTGTATTAATTAGCCGTACAAATCATTTGGCAAATCATATTGGTCAGCTACTGTTACTAAAATAGCAGTGAGCGATAAAAATAAAAAGCAATTACTATTTAGCATGTTGCTTTAAATTTTCCTTTTGATGATCAGACGCTAATGCATGGTGTGCAAGTGCTTTAACGGTACTTTCACAAGCCTTTTCATGATTGCCCGCTTCATGATGTTTAGCAGCTTCGTGATGATACTTAGCCGCATGTTCATGATGTTCTGCTGCTTTTTTGTGATGCTCAGTACCAATTGCTGGTTTAACTAATGTGTTGTCCATGATAAAAAAATTTATTTGTGGAGAATTCCACAGGTCTAAGGTCAAATAATAATCATGGAATTAGTTACAGATATGTTTATATAAATTGCATGTATTACTGATTTAAAAATTTTCAATAATTTGCATTCATACATTAACATATTATGGAATTAAAATTATACATGGTATTACTAGGCGGGAAACCAACAGGGCGTCATACGGAACAGCATGATGTATTTTTTGGAATTGCTTCCTCATTAAAAGAACTCATTCCTGCATTTAATCATTTTTGGCCAGAGGCAAAAGGCAAAATGCATGTGGATGGTTGGAGAGAAGTGAAAAATGTAAATGGGTACGAAGTATCCGTTACACCGAAATCTGATTTTAATTCCACAGATGCCCAATTGTTTTTTATCAATTTGGGAGGCTATAAAAAAGATGAATTTGAAGAGTTTCATTATAAATTGGTAATTGCTGCCGAAACATTAAGCAAAGCAATACAGTTAGCTAAACAAACAGCTTTTTTTAAACATACCCATTTTGAAGGCGCTGCATCGCATGTCGACGATAAATATGGAATTGATGTTGACGATATGTATAAAGTAGAAGACATATTGCCAAGTGAAATGAAAAATAATTACTCAATTACGCTTACGAAAAATGAAAATTTAGAAACCGATCCGATTCACTTGGGGTATTTTAAATTTGAAAATTTATAAAAAAAGACATATCCAGGATATCCTTAATAATAATGCTTTATGGATTGCACCAACGACCCGATCTCATTAAAGGGGGCAAACAAATGCCCAATGGTCTTTATTTGAGTGGTAATATGCAGCAAGTAATTGAAGCCATCAACACAATGACTACCAATAAACAAGAAATTCAAATTTTTATCAGCTATTGCGGATGGGATGCATCAGAATTGGAAGCAGAGGTGGATAAGGGAAGCTGGACAAT
>CANCEU010000022.1 GCA_947375185.1 Chitinophagaceae bacterium | reverse complement strand
AACCAAAATGGGGCCAGTTTGGTGGGCACTTTAGGAGAAGCCAATTGGGAATGGGATACGGTGACCCATTATTTTGAAAGCGCTTATTTCTTTCATTTTTATTTTAGCCCAAAAAGCTTTTTTTTAATATCCAAAACCAACATTCCTTATGAAGACCAGCATATCATAAGGGGGATCTTAAAGGACAAGTAATTGATATACACATTGCAACCGGTTTACTATTAGTTGTTCGTAATTTATTTGGCTTAAAACAAGAGCAAAAAGACTAAAAAAAGGAACATTTATACTTAAAAAAGGCTAAAAAAGCCCATTTCTAACCTAAAGCTCAAAATGTGCAAACAAAAAGGCAAATAAAATATGGGTATTTTAACAAAAAGTATATTTTTGCGCCGTAAACAAAACTATTTACAATGTCAGACATCGCATCAAGAGTTAAAAAAATCATCGTTGACAAATTAGGCGTTGATGAAGCAGAAGTTACTAACGAAGCATCATTTACAAATGATTTAGGCGCTGATTCATTAGACACAGTTGAATTAATTATGGAGTTCGAAAAAGAATTCAACATTTCTATTCCAGACGAACAAGCAGAAACAATTACTACTGTTGGTCAAGCTGTTGCTTATATCGATGAGCACGCTAAATAATTTTAATAATTATTTCACGGCTTCCAATTAAACACAGCATATCTTAATCCGCCTTTTTGAGCCTTTGCTTTAAAGGCGGATTATTAATTTAAAAAACAAAGTCATGCTTACTAAGCGCATTGTAGTTACAGGTATTGGTACTTTAAATCCATTGGGTAATAATCTTAGTGAATACTGGGAAAATTTAGTGAATGGGGTGTCAGGAGCTGATATGGCAACACAATTTGATGCTTCTAAGTTTAAAACAAAGTTTGCCTGTGAAATAAAGGGATTTGATGCGACCAATTTTATGGATCGTAAAGAAGCGCGAAAATTAGATCGTTTTTCACAAATTGCTTTAGTAGCAAGTGATCAAGCAGTGATTGATGCTGGTATCACAAAGGAGAATGTTGACCACGATAGAGTAGGTGTTATTTTTGCAAGTGGCATTGGAGGGTTAACCACATTTACTGAAGAGGTTACGAATTTTGTGCATGGTGATGGAACGCCAAGATTCAACCCTTTCTTTATTCCAAAAATTATTTTAGATATTGCTGCTGGACAAATTTCAATGAAACATGGTTTTAGAGGTCCTAACTATGCAGTAGTAAGTGCATGTGCTTCAAGTACTAATGCAATTATTTCTGCAATGGATAATTTAAAATTAGGTAAAGCTGATATCATTATTACAGGTGGTGCTGAATCAGTAATTGGTATTGCTGGCATGGGTGGATTCAATGCCATGAAAGCAATGAGTGAAAGAAATGATGATCCTAAAACTGCGAGCCGTCCTTATGATAAAGATCGTGATGGCTTTGTAATGGGAGAAGCGAGTGGTGTATTGGTATTAGAAGAATTAGAGCACGCGAAAAAACGCGGTGCTAAAATATATTGTGAAGTAGTGGGTGGTGGTGCAACAGCCGATGCTTATCACTTGACAGCTCCACACCCTGATGGACTTGGCGCTAAAAATGTTATGAATGCTGCATTAAGAGATGCCGAAATGGTAGCCTCAGATATTGACTATATCAACACTCACGGAACTTCAACACCGCTTGGTGATATTGCTGAAACAAAAGCAATTTTAGAAGTTTTTGGTGAGCATGCGTATAACTTAAACATTAGTGCTACTAAATCAATGACAGGCCACTGTTTAGGTGCTGCCGGTGTCATTGAAGCAATTGCTTGTATTCAATCAGTTATTCACGACATTATCCCTCCAACTATCAATCATTTTACAGATGACCCTGAATTGGACAATCGTTTAAATTTCACATTCAATAAAGCGCAAAAGCGTGTTGTGAATGCAGCCTTGAGTAATACTTTTGGTTTTGGCGGACACAATGCTTGTGTGATTGTGAAAAAATACAAGGCTTAATTAAAGTCCAGTGAAACGCCGTATCAACCAATTCATTTCTTATTTCAAGAAAACAGGTTTTGAAGCGGACTTAAAATATTTGCTTGGGTATCATACAGGCAATAGTTTGCTTTTCCAAACTGCCTTAAATCACAGGTCAGTAAAAGACAATCCAACAGAAAACAATGAACGCCTCGAATTTTTAGGTGATGCTATCATTGGTTCAGTTGTTGCAGAATATCTTTTTAAAAAATATCCATACAAAGGCGAAGGTTTTTTAACGGAGATGCGCAGCAAAATGGTGAATCGCGCACAGCTTAATAATATTGCGGTGCAAATGGGGTTAAGAAAAATGACACGCTTTAATAAAATGGATGGTGGATTAAGGTCAAGTCAAATTTTTGGTAATACGCTGGAAGCCTTAGTGGGCGCCATTTATTTGGATAAAAAGTATGACTTCACAAAAAAATGGATAGTAGAAAGAATGATTCAGCCTTATTTGTTCATGGATGATTTAGAACAAATTGATATCAATATTAAAAATAAAATTATTGGCTGGGCATTGAAGCAAGGAAAGCAAATTGATTTTGTTTTAGCCGGCGAACAATTGGAAGGTCGACGCAGGCTTTTTACTATTAATGTGGTATTAGATGGTGAAATAGTCGCAAGTCAAAAAGGGTTTACTAAGAAAGATGCTAGCCAATTGGCTGCTCAAAAAGCAATTGAAACATTGGGGATTTAGGTTGTTTTCTTTTCCTAAATGTTAAAGAATACTTTGACAAAGCTCAATCAACACGCCGTTACTATCCTTTGGATGTACAAAGCAAACCAATTTATTATCTGCCCCTTTTTTTGGCACTTCGTTTAATAAAGTAAATCCCTCGTCTTTTAATCGAGCCATTTCGGCCTCAATATCGGGTACTTCAAAGGCAATATGATGCATGCCTTCCCCCTTTTTTGCTATAAATTTTGCAATTACCCCATTTGGGTCGCTACTTTCCAATAATTCAACTTTAGCCCCCTCTTTTAAGAAAAAGGCGGTATTTACACTTTCTGAACCTACTGATTCGGTTTTATAGCAGACACTATTTAACAGCTTTTCGAAAAGGGGAATACTTGTCTCTAAGTTTTTGACTGCAATCCCTATGTGTTCTACATTATAGCCCATTTTGGTTTGTTTTACGAATTGGGAAAAAAATGCCCTTCAAAGCTAACGAAGTCGGGTAAATCCGTAGCTAAGCTTTACTTTTGTAGTCTGAAAAATTAAACACAGACATGTTAAAATTACCTATTTATCTTGATCATAACGCAACTACTCCAATGGATCCTAGAGTATTGGAAGCGATGATACCTTATTTTACCGAGAATTTCGGAAACGCAGCGAGCAGAAACCACTCATTCGGATGGCATGCGGAAGAAGCAGTTGATTATGCACGTGAGCAAGTTGCTAAATTAATTGGAGCAGATCCAAAAGAAATCATCTTTACTTCAGGAGCAACTGAAGGAGATAACTTGGCAATCAAAGGGGTATATGAAATGTATGCAAGTAAGGGGAATCACATAATCACTTGTACAACTGAACATAAAGCGGTTCTAGATACTTGTAAACACCTTGAAAAATTAGGTGCCGAAGTAACTTATCTAGAAGTGCAACCTGATGGGTTAGTAGATTTAAAAGCGTTAGAAGCAGCAATGAGACCAACTACTATTTTAGTAGCAATCATGTATGCAAATAATGAAATTGGGGTTGTTCAACCTGTTAAAGAAATTGGGGAGATTGCTAAAAAACATGGTGCTTTATTTTTTACAGATGGCGTTCAAGCTGTGGGTAAAATTCCAGTAGATGTAATCGCTGACGGTATTGATATCATGGCGTTTACAGCACATAAAATGTACGGTCCTAAGGGCGTTGGTGCTTTATATGTACGTCGTAAAAATCCACGTGTAAAAGTAACTGCACAAATGGATGGTGGTGGCCACGAAAGAGGAATGCGTAGTGGTACTTTAAATGTTCCAGGTATTGTTGGGTTTGGTAAAGCTGCCGAAATTGCAAGAACAGATATGGCTGCGGATACAGAAAGAATTTCTAAGTTAAGAGACAAGTTAGAGAATGCGTTAAAGCAAATTGACGAGTCTTATGTTAATGGAAATCCTGCACATCGTTTACCACATGTAAGTAATATTTCTTTCAAATATGTAGAGGGGGAAGGTTTGATGATGGGCTTTAACAAAGACATTGCTTTGTCTTCAGGATCAGCTTGTACTTCAGCTTCATTGGAGCCTAGCTATGTTTTAAAAGCATTGGGATTAGGTGACGATTTAGCACATAGTTCTTTAAGATTTGGCTTAGGTCGTTACACTACCGAAGAGCAAATTGATTTCACCATTAAGGCAGTAACAGATACTGTTTTAAAATTGAGAGAAATGAGCCCACTTTGGGAAATGTTTAAAGAAGGTGTGGATATTGATGCAATTCAATGGGCACATCACTAATAATAGTATTTCATTTTCATAACATTTATCAAAACATTTAAAACATATAACAATGGCATATTCAGATAAAGTAATCGATCATTATTCTAATCCTAAAAATGTAGGAACTTTAGATAAAGCATCTAAAAGTGTTGGTACTGGTTTAGTAGGTGCACCAGAATGTGGAGACGTTATGCGTTTGCAAATTCAAGTGGACGAAGCAACAGGTATTATCACTGACGCTAAATTCAAAACATTTGGTTGTGGATCTGCAATTGCTTCTAGCTCTTTAGCTACTGAGTGGTTAAAAGGAAAGTCAGTAGACGAGGCAGTTAAAATTGATAACATGGATTTAGTAGAGGAATTAAATTTACCTCCAGTTAAAATTCACTGTTCAGTTTTAGCAGAAGATGCAATTAAGTCAGCAATCAACGATTATCGTAAAAAGAACGGCTTAGACGAGTTGGTTTTCGAAGAGCGCATACACTAATTTTAAGACATGAGTACAGTAGCAGAAAATACCATTTTAGTAAGCGAAAAAGCAAAAGCAAAAGTGGTTCAACTAATGCAGGACGCTGAAATTGCAAACGATTCATCCTACTTTTTAAGAGTAGGTGTGGTGGGCGGTGGATGTTCTGGGTTAAGTTACAAGCTAGACTTTGACAATGAAATCAAACCAATGGATCAAGTGTTTGAGGACAATGGTGTTAAAGTAGTAACCGATTTAAAAAGCTTCCTATATTTAGTAAATACCGAACTAGATTTCTCGGATGGCTTAAACGGCAAAGGTTTTTACTTTAATAATCCCAATGCCAGTCGTAGCTGTGGATGTGGAGAAAGCTTTGCGGTTTAACTGAAATAATTAAATTTTATATAAAATGCCTCAGTATCCACTGGGGCATTTTTTTTGCATAAAAGCACTTTTTATTTTTTAAATTTTAAAAGTGCTATCAAGCACTCAAATGATTATTTAGTAGCTTTGAAGCCTATGTGGGCAATTTGTAAAAAAGAGTGGGCGCAATATTTTAGCGGATTAACAGGGTATTTAATTATTGGGTTTTACCTACTGATTAATGGGCTCTTTTTATTTGTGCTTCCTAATTATAATATTCTTGACTTTGGATATGCTTCATTGCAAGCTTATTTTGATTTTGCTCCATGGTTTTTATTGTTATTAGTGCCGGCCATAACCATGCGAAGTTTTTCCGAAGAATATAAGCAGGGAACCTATGAAATTTTAAGAACGCTACCAGTTAGATCCTTTCAATTAGCCAGTTCCAAATTTTTAGGGGCTTTACTGATAGTGCTAGTATCTATTTTGCCAACGCTATTGTATGCGATTGCAATAAATAGTTTAAGTGCAGTTGGTGGCTTGGATTGGGGTGCAACATTGGGATCCTATTGGGGGCTTATTTGTTTAGCCGCTGTCTATACTATTGTTGGCGTATTTGCAAGTAGTACAACTAAAAATCCAATTGTGGCGTTATTGATTTCAATAACAATTTCAATTTTATTATACAAAGGGTTTGATTGGCTAAGTGCGACTACTATTTTTGCGAATGGGTTTGATTATTATTTCCAGCAACTTGGACTTTCTTTTCATTATCAAAATATGAGCAAGGGAGTTATTGCAATTGGAGATATGGTATATTTTTTCTCCTTTATACTTTTGTTTTTAATTGGAACTATTGAGCAAGTTAAAGGGAAGGTTAATAATGTATTCATTCTTATTGGGATTGTAATCATAAACTATGTTGCAACCATTTTTCCAGCCCAAATGGATTTAACAAAAGACAATAGGTATACAATCAGTACTAATTCAAAAGAAATTATTAAGCAAACGGCGGCTCCTGTTAAAATTCATTTATACTTAGGGGGAGACATTCCTGCTTATTATAAAAAAATTGCCCAATCTACCATTGCATTACTAAATCATTTTAAACAAATCAATCCTCAACACATTGATTGGCAATTAGAAGTGCCTAATAAAATGTATCAAGACACGGCATTATTTCAATTTTATGACAGCTTATCAAAATTAGGTTTGCCCATTGAACGTGTTCAACAATCAAATGTCGAAACAGATAAAAGAGTTGATCAATTAATAATTCCTGGTGCTTTGGTGGAAGTGGAAGGGATGAAGCCATTTGCAATTGACTTGCGCTCAAGTAAAAAATTCTTCAAGCCTTATAATGTAGTAAAGGATATTCCTTCCGAAGATATTGAGGCGAGTGCCAACGCTGCAGAGGCTTTATTGGAGTACAAATTTGTACAAGCTATTTATTTACTTAATCGCACCAATACTCCTCAAATAAGTTATTTAGTTGGTAATGGAGAGCCTATTGATTTAACCGTAAACGATATAGGATCTTCCATTAAAAATCAATATCGATTGTCCGTGTTTGATTTAAAGAAGGGGTATCCCGATGCTTCTAAAATTAAAACATTAGTAATAGTTAAGCCAACAATACCATTTACCGATGCAGACAAATTAAAATTAGATCAGTATGTAATGGCTGGTGGAAATATTATTTGGGCTATTGATAAGTTATATGCCGAATATGATAGTCTTCAAAAAACCAATGGCTCCTATGTTGCTTATGATAGAGGGCTGGGTTTAGACGATTTGCTTTTTAAATATGGGGTAAGAATTAATTCCAATTTAGTACAAGATTTAAATTGCGCAAAACTTCCCATTGTAGTTGGTAAGCAAGCGGACGGGTCCCCAATGATTCAAAGATTGCCATGGCCATACTATCCGTTTTTATATGGTAACGAAAATGCAGCAATTACTCAAAATATGGATCGAGTGTTGTCATTATTTCCATCAAGTATTGATACCATTGCTAACAAGTCTATTAAAAAAACAATTTTATTAAGTACGGATACTAATTCTAGATTTATTAGTACACCAAATTTGGTCAGCTTGAACAGTGTTAGAGACGAGACGGAGCTAAAGACGTTTAATAAAAGTAAAATTCCCATAGCGGTTTTACTTGAAGGAAATTTCACTTCTCTTTTTGCTAATCGTGTTACGCAAAGTATGCAAGACAGCATCAAGATTAATTCTGGGAAAGATTATTTAAGTAAAGGGGTATTGTCTTCAAAGCAAATTGTCATTGCTGATGCAGATATCCTAACAAACAAAATAGCCAAAAATACAAATGGCGAATTAGTGCCAATGACCATGGGGATGCTTCCGTATGAAGAATTTCAGTTTGCCAATAAAAGTTTCTATTTAAATGCAATTTCCTATTTGAATGAACCTGCAGGCTTGTTGGATAGCAGGAATAAAACAATTGTATTAAGATTATTAGATAAGCAAAAACTTACTGAATCAAGGCGTTTGTGGCAACTTGCATTGATGCTATTTCCATTGATTTTGTTAGTTTTGTTTTATAGTGTATGGACAAGGTGGAGAAAAAAACAATTTGCTGCGTAATAAAAAATATAAATTTAATTCATGAATACTGACCAATTAGTTTATACCGTTTTTGGTATAGTTATTTTAATAGCCTTAATTATCGATTTAGGATTTTTGAGTAAAAAAGGAAGTGTCATGACCATATCAAAGGCATTGAATCAAACTTTTTTTTGGATTTTATTGGCCTTTGCTTTTTTTGGTTTTTTGTGGTTTGAGGAAGGACAAAAAATAGGACTCGAATATTTGAGTGGCTATTTAATGGAGTGGAGTTTAAGTGTTGACAATATCTTTGTTTTCATTTTAATTTTTGATGCTTTTAAGATAAAAGAAAAAAATTACCCAAGGGTATTATTAGTGGGCATTTTAGCTGCAATTATATTTAGAATTATATTTATTACTCTTGGGGTAGCATTGGTAGCAAAATTCGCTTGGGTCTTATATATATTTGGTGTGTTTTTGGTGTATACAGGTTATAAAATGTTTGTTGCCAATGAAAGCGAGCATTTTGATCCGCATGAATCTAAAATTTATAAATTTTTGAAAAAAATTCTACCAATTGGAAACACCGATGGCGATGGTAAATTTGTTATAAGGGATCACAATAACAAGCCGGTGTACACTAGTTTATTCGTAGTTGTTATTTTATTAGCATCTATCGATTTGGTATTTGCATTAGATTCAATTCCTGCAGTTATGGGTATTTCTCAAAATAGTCTAGTGATATATACTTCCAATATTTTTGCAGTATTAGGATTAAGATCTTTATTCTTTTTATTGAAAGGCGCTGTTAAGGAGTTTCAGTATTTACAACAAGGCATCGCAATTGTACTTGTTTTCATTGGTGTGAAAATGCTTGGGGAGCATTATATAAATATTTGGATAAAGGATTCCAATGTCCAAGTGCTTCTTTCATTATTAGTAATTGTATTTTGTATAACGGGGTCCATTATTTACTCCGTTTTCAAGAACAAGCAAAAACAAGCAAGGGAATCAAAATCCTAACTTATCTTTGTCATAATTAACAAAACCATGAACGGAAAAAAAGTTATTGCATTAATCCTGCTAATTCTATTTATAGATCAAGCTATTAAGTTTTATATCAAACTCAATTTTTACATTGGGGAAGAACATGCAATGATTGGCGAATGGGCTAGGCTTCATTTTGTTGAAAATGAAGGCATGGCTTGGGGTTTAAAGTTTGGTGGTGGTTTTGGTAAAATTATATTAACGTTATTTAGATTAGTTGCTGTTATTTGGGGAACATTCTTAATTAAGGGATTTATCGAAAAAAAGTACCACAATGGATTTATAATTTGTGCAGCTTTAATTTTCGCAGGTGCCGTTGGTAATTTAATTGATAGTTTATTTTATGGTATTATATTTGAACAAAGTGTTCCTTTTACTTCACAGGTAGCCGTATTATTTCCCAAAAATGGAGGCTATGCGCCCTTTTTACACGGAAAAGTAGTGGATATGTTCTATTTTCCTATGATTCGCAATGCGCATTTCCCAACTTGGTTCCCAATTTGGGGAGGTGAAGAATTTGAATTTTTCAGGCCTGTTTTCAATTTTGCGGATGCTGCAATTAGCACCGGCGTAATCTCATTATTTATATTCCAAGGTAAATTTTTTGGAGACAATGCTGAAAATCAGGAAGCTTCTCCGGAAATAAACGCCGAATAGTCTTAAAATCCCTTTGCCAGGCTTAATTTCTCGGTTGCTATTTACCATGCAATATCGTACCTTCGTGCCCTAAAAATCAGCTACGATAAGCGTTTTATGAGCAATCAATACCCAGAATTCAATGGACTACATTTGCCTACCATTGAGGCAGAAATATTAGCAGCTTGGAAAAAAGAGCAAGCATTTGAGCAATCCGTTAGTTTGCGTGAAGGCAAGACACCATTTGTGTTTTACGAGGGGCCTCCAAGTGCTAATGGAATGCCTGGCATACACCATGTAATTTCAAGAACTTTAAAGGATATGATGTGTCGATATAAAACGATGCAGGGATTCCAAGTAAAAAGAAAAGGCGGATGGGATACACATGGCTTGCCAGTGGAATTGGGTGTTGAAAAAGAATTAGGTATCACTAAAGAGGATATCGGAAAGAAAATTACTGTTGAAGAATATAATAAAAAATGTCGTGAAGCGGTTTTGAGATATAAGAAAGAATGGGATGACATTACGAATAAAATGGGTTATTGGGTTGATTTAAATAATCCATACATCACTTTTGAAAATAATTACATTGAAACGCTTTGGTGGATATTAAGTACGCTTTATAAAAAAGGGTACTTGTATCAAAGTGTTAGTATTCAACCTTATTCACCAGCAGCAGGAACGGGATTAAGTTCACATGAATTAAACCAGCCTGGTACGTACAAGGATGTAAAAGATACATCTGCTGTTGTAATGTTTAAAGCGATACAATCATCGGCAGCTCAATTTTTATTTGATGCGGCAGCAAGCAATAAAAACAATCAGGATGTTTACTACATGGCTTGGACTACAACGCCTTGGACATTGCCTTCTAACTTAGGTTTGACCGTTGGGCCTAATATTGATTATGTATTAGTTGCAACATACAACCCTTATACCGCAATGCCTGTAAATGTGGTATTAGCTAAAGCGTTGTTGTCAAAGTATTTTAAAGAAGAGGGGTTAACAATTGAAACATTTGCGGAGGGTGACAAAATAGTTCCTTGGAAAATTTTGACTGAATTTAAGGGGACGCAATTAAATGAATTGCGCTATGAGCAGTTGATGCCTTTTGAAGCAAACAATCCTTCAACATTTGAAGGAGATCCGTTTAAAATTATGGTAGGCGATTTTGTAACAACCGAGGACGGAACAGGAATTGTGCATACAGCTCCAGCTTTTGGTGCAGATGACTACAAGGTTGGTCAAAAGAATAACTTGGGCATTATTACACTTGTGGATAGAGAAGGTAAATTTGTAGATGGTGTCGGAGAATTCAGTGGGCGCTTTGTAAAAAATTATAAAGATGAAAAGGACTATGTAGATGTGAATGTAGATATCTGCGTGAAATTGAAAAAAGAAAATCGTGCATTCAAAGTTGAAAAGTATGAACATAATTATCCGCATTGTTGGAGAACCGACAAGCCAATTTTGTACTACCCATTGGATGCTTGGTTTATAAAAACAACAGCTGTTAAAGATCGTTTAGTCGAATTAAATAAAACAATTAATTGGAAACCAAAAAGCACAGGTGAGGGTCGTTTTGGTAATTGGTTGGAGAATATGGTGGACTGGAATTTATCTCGAAGTAGATATTGGGGCACCCCATTGCCAATTTGGAGAACCGATGATGGTACCGAAGAAATTTGTATTGGATCCATTGAAGAATTAACAACATTGTTTGTTGCTGCAAAGGATAAAGGATATAATAAAGACGTTAATTTACAAATCGTAGATGGCAAATTGGATGTTGATTTGCACAAGCCATTTGTGGATCAGATTGAATTGTTAAGTGCGTCTGGCAAACCCATGAAACGTGTATCCGACTTAGTGGATGTGTGGTTTGATTCGGGTGCAATGCCTTATGCACAATGGCATTATCCATTTGAGAATAAAGATTTGATTGACAAAGGGGAAGCATTCCCTGCCGATTTTATTTGTGAAGGGGTGGATCAAACACGTGGCTGGTTTTATACTTTACATACTTTAGGTGTATTATTATTTGATAGCGTTGCTTACAAAGCTGTTATGAGTAATGGATTGGTATTGGATAAGAATGGCAATAAAATGAGTAAGCGTTTAGGTAATGTGGTCAATCCATTTGAGACCTTACAACAATATGGCGCAGATGCAACAAGGTGGTATTTAGTAACCAATGCATCGCCATGGGATAATTTAAAATTTGATTTATCAGGAATACAAGAAGTACAAAGAAAATTCTTTGGGACCCTATACAATACCTATCAATTTTTTGTTTTGTATGCTAATGTGGATGGGTTCAAGTTTGAGCAAGAATATATTCCAGTTGCGGAAAGACCAGAAATTGATCGTTGGATTATTTCTTCTTTAAATAGTTTAGTCCAAACTGTTACCACTTCAATGAATGATTTTGAGCCAACCAATGCAGGTCGTGCAATTGAAACATTTGTGGACGAGCATTTAAGTAACTGGTATGTGCGTTTATGTCGTCGACGTTTTTGGAAAGGAACCTATACGTCTGATAAAATTGCCGCATATCAAACATTATATGAATGTTTAGAAACCATCACTCGATTGATGGCTCCGATTGCACCGTTTTTCTGTGATCAAGTGTTTAGAAACTTAAACGGGATTACCAAGCGACACAATGCAACTTCAATTCACCATGTAGATTTTCCTAAAGCGGATATAACCAAAATGGATCTTGCATTAGAATCGCGTATGCAAATGGCGCAGGACATTTGTTCATTGGTATTGTCAATTCGTAAGAAAGTAAATATCAAAGTGCGTCAGCCATTACAAAAAATATTAATTCCAGTTTTGGATCCATCAATGAAAGCAGCCATAGAACAAATGGAAGAGCTCATTTTGGCCGAAGTAAATGTTAAGGAAATAAATTATATCACTGAAACAGATGGCGTAATTAGTAAAAAACTAAAACCTAATTTTAAATTATTAGGAGCTAAGTTGGGTACAAAGATGAAACAAGCTTCAGCAGTGATTACGGCATTAAGTCAAGTTCAAATTAGTCAGTTAGAAAAAGAGGGCATCCTTAATTTGGATATTGAAGGAGAAATGATCCCTTTATTGGTTTCAGAAGTGGAAATTATCGCTGAGGATATCCCAGGTTGGAGTGTTGCGGTTAAAAATGCCCTAACAGTTGCCTTGGATATTACGTTAAGTGAGGCCTTGTTGAAGGAAGGAAATGCGCGAGAATTGGTAAATCGGGTTCAAAACATACGAAAAGAGGCCAATTTTGAGCTAACTGACAAGATTTTACTCCGAATTGTGGATAACACAGATTTGAAGGACTCCATTAAAGAATTTTCGGATTATATTTGTCGCGAAATACTGGCATTGGAAATTGACTGGGTTCCGGCTTTGGAAGACGGAGTGGATGTCGAAATAAATGACCATAAATTAAGGATTTCAGTTTTACAAAAAGGATAAATATGGCTACAAAGAAAATAGCGCCTAAAAAAGCAGCCCCAGCAAAGAAAGCTGCACCGGTTAAGGCTCCAATTAAAAAAGCGGCACCTGCAAAGGTTCCTGCTAAAAAGGCGGCACCTGCAAAGGCACCTGTTAAAAAAGCTGCACCTGCAAAGGCGCCAGCAAAAAAAGCAGCACCCGCTAAGGCTCCAATTAAAAAAGCGGCAGCCCCAGCAAAAGCTCCAGTAAAAGCAGTTGCTAAACCTGCAGCTAAGGTTGTTGCAAAAGCACCTGCTAAAAAAGCGGCAGTCCCAGCAAAAGCTCCAGTAAAAGTTGTAGCTAAAGCAACACCTGCAAAAGCTCCAATTAAAAAAGTAGTAGCATCAGTTAAACCCGCTCCAGCAAAACCTGCAGCTAAGGTTGTTGCTAAGCCTGCGCCAGCTAAAGCGGCAGTTAAAGCGGCAGTTAAACCAGCTCCAGCAAAACCAGTAGCTCCTGTTAAAGCAGCAGCACCAGTGAAGCCAGTTGAAAAATATGTGCCACCTGCAAAGCCAGTTCCAAAAGTGCCAACCCCTCCTGTGAAACCAGTGCGTAAAGCGGCTGAGCCAATCAAGGAAGTGAAGGTTCCTAAAATAACAGCCAAAGGAAGTGTACCATATCAACCAGGTTATGTTTCAATGGAAAAAAGAAAAGACGTAGAGAAGTCAACTGAAACATTAATCAGATATACCGATGCTGAATTAGTAGAATTTAAGGAAGTTGTCCTTAAGAAATTAGATGAGTTAAAAAATCAAGTTGCCTATTATAAAGATCAAATGAGACATACAGGTGCATTTGGTGGTGACATTGATGATGCAAGATATATGACGATGGAAGATGGAACCGTAAGTATGGAAAGAGAATTATTGGCAAGTAAAGTAAGTCAAAATATTGGCGTTATTCAAAAATTGGAATATGCGTTAATGCGTATAGAAAATAAAACTTACGGAATTTGTAGAATAACTGGAATGAAAATTCCTAAGGAACGTTTACTTTCAGTTCCGCATACCACAACTACCGTTTCAGCAAAAGAGAACGAATCAAAATAAGTTCTTTCATATAATTAAAAAGCCCTGATACTAAATTGTCTCAGGGCTTTTTTAATTATTCAAATCAAGAGCGAAAATTTATTTGACTTCTTGCATTTCAATCAGTTTTCGATAGTATCCATCTAATGTGATTAATTCATCGTGATTGCCACGCTCCACAATTTCCCCTTTCTGTAATACAATAATTTCGTCTGCGTGACGAATGGTGGAAAGACGGTGTGCTATTACAATTGAAGTCCTATTCTGCATCATATTATTAATCGCATCCTGTACTAATTTTTCACTTTCAGTATCCAATGCCGACGTGGCCTCGTCTAAAATTAAAATAGGAGGATTTTTTAATACAGCCCTAGCAATTGTTAGTCGTTGACGTTCTCCACCACTCAGCTTGCTTCCACGATCTCCAATCATGGTATCAAAGCCGTCTTCTTTTTTTGAGATAAAATCAAATGCATTTGCGATTTTAGCAGCTGCTATAATCTCTTCTTTAGTTGCCTCTGGTTTGCCTAGGGCAATATTTGCTGCGATGGTGTCATTGAATAAAATCGGTTCTTGTGTAACAATGCTAATTTGTTTTCTTAAACTATGTAAGCTGTAGTCCTTTATATTTTTTCCATCAATCAATAGTGCTCCATTGCTAACATCATGAAAGCGAGGGACTAAATCTGCCAAAGTGCTTTTGCCAGCTCCTGATGATCCAACAAGCGCAATTGTTTTTCCTTTTTGAATTGTAAGATTAATATTGTTTAAGATAGAAACATCCTGATAAGAAAATTGTACATTTTCAAATTGGATTGAATCATTAAAACCTCCTAACTCAATTGGATGTATTGGCTCTTCAACAACAATTGGGGCTTCTAATACTTCATTTAAACGATCCAATGTTGCAGTACCTCTGTTAACGTTATAAACAGCTTGAGACAATGCTTTCGCAGGGTTAATGATTTGTGAAAAAAGGGCTACATATCCAATAAAAGAACTGCCCGAAAGAATCTCTCCACTTAAAACTAACTTGCCTCCAAACCAAAGTACACAACATAATATTATAACACCTAGGGATTCAGAAAGTGGAGAAGCTAAATCACGACGGTATAATATTTTATTTTTGATAAAAAAGATTTCATCAATTAATCCAAAGAAATTTTTCTTAACACGACCTTCTGCATTGAATGCTTTAATAATTCTTAAGCCTGTTAAGGTTTCCTCCATTTGTGTCATTATCTCTCCCCACTTCACTTGTGCTTTGTTAGTTTGCTTCTTTAAACTCCTACCAATTCGTCCAACAATCAAGCCTGCTAAAGGTAAAAGCACAAATACAAATAAAGTAAGCTTTACACTAATCACAAATAATACAATGATGATACCTATAATATTTAAAGGCTCTTTAATCATGCCCTCTAAAGCCCCAATGATAGAAGTTTCTAATTCTGCAATATCGTTTGATGATCTACTTAAAATATCGCCCTTTCGCTGCTCAGTGAAATAACCAATTGGTAACTGAAGTATTTTATTATAAAGCAATTTTGAATACTTTCTGGTAACCGCATTTCGAATGGGTGCCAAAAAATAAAAAGAGAGGTACAAGAATAAATTTTTAAGTAAAACAGCAGTGATAATTCCAAAACAAATCCAGCCTAATGCTGCAACTTTTCCATATTGTGCAATATTATGTTGTAAAAAATTATACAATTGGTCTTTTAAGCCAACTGAACTGGAGGTGGCCGCCTTTATCGTTCCACTAAGTTCGGTGCTGCCAAATATTAGATCCATAAATGGCACTAACATACTAAGGGAGAAAAGGCTAAAAACGATTGATAGGGAAATAAACAGGGTGTAAAGGCCCATATAAGCCTTGTATTCCTTTATATAACTAATGATTCTAAAAAATTTCTTCATAAATAAACTATTCCACGAAATAATCAGCAAAGTAACTAATTTTACAGCGAATCAACGATTTTGATTATTATGGAAGAAGGTAAAAGACAGAAACAAGTAGCAGGGGCCATTCAGACCACAATGAATGATATTTTTTTGAAATTGGGCCTCACAATTATAGATGGCGGGATGGTTTCCATTTCAAGTGTTAAAGTGACGCCCGATTTATTGGAAGCTAGAATATATTTAAGCTTGTTCCAAGTGAATGATCAGGCAGCATGTTTTAAAAAAATTGAAGCACAAGCTTGGGAAATAAAAAAGCGTTTAGGAGAGGAAATGAAACATTCATTAAGGCGCATCCCTGTACTCCATTTTTACTTAGATGACACATTGGATTATGTGTTTAAAATGGAAGAGATTTTAAAAACTTTGTAAGTGCACTTTTTAATCGCATGGCGTTATTTTAGAGGCAAGTATGCGTTTCAAGCAATTCAAATTATTGCCTGGGTAAGCGTTTTCGCAATTGCAATAGGAACAGCTGCTCTTATCACTATACTCAGCGTCTCCAATGGTTTTACAACTGTCGTAAAAGGACTTTATGCTGACTTTTATGCAGATGTGCGTGTAACCCCAAAGCAAGGAAAATTTTTCAAAATTACTGATGCACAATACTTGCAATTAAAATCAATTGATGGGGTAAATGCAATTAGCAAAGTAGTAGAAAATAGAGCATTGATTGTTAAAGGTGGAAATCAAGCAGTAGCCATTGTTAAGGGTGTCGAAAATTCATATGGCAATATTAATAAGATTAGGAATTATTTGAAAAGAGGAGAGTGTGCAATAGGTGACTTGCAATCACCTCTTTTTATTATGGGAATTGGGATTGAACAAAAATTGGGTTTAATGCAGCAGATGATTGGTGATACGGTACAAGTTTATGCTGTCAATAGGTCGGGAAAATCCATTACACAATTGGGGCAATTGAATACACTCAATGCGCAGGAGTCTGGTGTATTTTCAGTGCAACAAGAGTTTGACGACCAGTATGTTTTTACCAATTTCGCATTTGCACAATATCTTTTTGATTTAAATGAAAATGAAGTATCTGCACTAGAATGCTCCTTGAAAGGAAACAATGATGATCATGTTATTGCGAAAATTCAACAAATACTTGGTCCTGATTTTGTGGTAAGAAATAAGTATCAACAAAACATTGATTTGTACCGAATCATGCAGGTTGAAAAATGGATTATCTTTTGCATACTTGCATTAATTATGCTTGTGGCTTCTTTTAATTTAGTGGGAGCGTTGACCATGTTGGTATTAGAAAAGGAAAAAGATATTCATGTATTTAATGCAATGGGTGCAACAAGCTGGGATATTCAAAAAATATTTTTAATGTTATCGGCCATCATGGCTTTATTGGGCGCATTTATTGGCGGCGGGTTGGCAACTTTATTTTGTTGGCTTCAATATAAGTATCATTTTATAAAATTAGGAGGCGGTTCTTTTGTAATTGATTATTATCCAATACAGCCAATGGTTATAGACTATGTGGCAATTATTAGTTTAGTGATAGTAATTGCATTACTAGCGGGCTGGATTCCGTCACGCAAAGCAGCTGCAAAAATTTACGAGCGAATTGTTTAGGTAAACGAATGGATAATTAAAATTTAATCTATTCTCTTTTCCTCTCTTTTTAATTTTACTAAGGATCACTATCGTCCAAATTTTTTTTCAAAATTTCGAACGTCTGTAAATATGAGTTGTAATTTAATTGTGGGCAAAAATGAAAAAAGATATTAGCATAAAAAAAGGGCTAATTTTAATAGCCCTTTTTAATACTAATAATCTCCTAAAGTTTCTTCTAATTGACCTAGTGCTTTTGCAAGCTGCTCATCATTTGGAGCAATACCATGCCACTCGTGACCTGTCTCCATAAAATCAACCCCTTTTCCCATTGTTGTTTTCATTAAAATCACAATTGGTTTACCTTGACCTGTCAATGATTTTGCTTTATCTAAAGTTGCAATAATTTCATCCATATTGTGACCATCCATATGAAGTACCGTCCAATTAAATGCTTTGAATTTATCTTCTAAATTATCCAAGTTTAATACTTTGCTTAAAGGGCCATCAATTTGTTGCCCATTCACGTCAATTGTTGCAATATAATTATCAACTTTATTATGTGCAGCAAACATGATTGCTTCCCAGTTTTGACCTTCTTGTAATTCTCCATCACCATGTAATGAATATACGATACGGTCATCTACATTATATTTTTTCGACAGCGCAGCGCCAATAGCAACACTCATACCTTGTCCTAATGAGCCACTTGCGATACGAATACCTGGCAAATGTTCGTGTGTAGTAGGATGCCCTTGTAAACGAGAATTTATTTTTCTAAAAGTAGCCAATTCTTTTACATCAAAATAACCTGATCTAGATAATACCGAATAAAAAACTGGAGAGATATGACCGTTTGATAAAAAGAATAAATCTTCATTTTTTCCATCCATTTTAAAATCAGTATCAATCTTCATTACTTTAAAATACAAAGCAGTTAAAAAGTCAGCACAGCCCAATGAACCTCCTGGGTGTCCACTTTGTTGTGCATGTACCATTCTTACGATATCTCTTCTAACTTGAGAAGCAATTTTAGTTAATTCAGTTGTTGCCATATATTTTGTGTCTATTGCGCAAAGATAGATAAAAAAAAGACTTATGAAGAATACTATGATTTGCTTAGCTTTGTACACTCAAATAATGCATTATGTCAGAGGAATTAAATAAAATTACTGCCGAAGCAGAAAGTGGCATGAAAAAGGCCATCAATCACTTAGAAATTGAGATTTCTAAAATTAGAGCAGGTAAAGCAAGTCCATCCATAATAGAGGGGATAAATGTAGATTATTATGGCACTCCAACACCAATTAGTCAGGTTGCCAACGTTCAAGTATTAGACTCAAGAACCATCAGTATTCAGCCTTGGGAAAAGAATATGTTAGCATTAATTGAAAGATCAATTATGGCGGCGAATATCGGTATCACGCCTCAAAATGATGGGATTAATATCCGATTGTTTATGCCTCCGTTAACTGAAGAGCGTCGTAAGGAATTATATAAAAAAGCAGCAGGTGAAGGGGAGCATAGTAAAGTTGCCATTCGTAATATTAGAAGAGATCATATTGAGAAGGTAAAGAAATTACAAAAAGACGGTACTAGCGAGGATATTTGTAAAGGTGCTGAGGATGAAATTCAGGGATTGACCGACAGGCATATTGCTTTAGTCGAAAAACACCTTGAAGCCAAGGAAAAAGAGATTATGACTGTATAATTGTTAAAGGAAAATAAAATTTAATATGTTTTATTAACATTATTAAATTATTTCATATAACTTGTATCTAACAAAACATAAATTATATGAAAAACCTAAATGCAATTTTAAAATCAGCTTCAATCATGTTAAGCTGCGCTTTTGTAACTGTTTCAGCAAATGCGCAACATACGGTTAAAGTTAGAACTTCTGCCCATTCTTATCGCAATGTATCGGTGCCAAGTCGTCCAAGTGCTTCACATCATTACACACCAACGCATTCTTCAAGTTCTAGTCATCATTCTAGCTTTAGAAGACACTAATTGTACAATTGTATAATAAAAAATAAAGGCCCTCAATTTAGGGCCTTTATTTTTTAAGGATGTTTTGCAAAATATTGCTATTCTTTTTTTCTTAAGAAAGTAAGGAATTTTAAATTCCCTCTATTTACAATATAAACTCCTAAAAGGATAAGAACTAAACATCCAAGTTGTAATACGTTTAATGATTCACCATCTAACAATCCCCAAGCAACAGCGACCACTGGAATGCCATAAGTCACAAGCGATCCGAATAAAATGCCAGCTCTTTTTACTAAAAAATAAAATAAAATGGTAGCTAAGGAAGTACCAACAATTCCTAGTATACTACTTGCTGCTAAAGATTTAATTACAACAGGATCGCTAAAATTATTGGTAAAATAGCCAGTAAAATATAACACACACAAGCTAGGAATTATTAAAAAAGCAAAAGCAATGGAGGCAATATTTAACGAGCCCATATTTTGCATATACCTGCCTACTAAATTTACATTGATGCCATAAAATAAAGTAGCTAAAAGAACTAGTGCTGCATATGATAAATTATGTAAGCTTACATCTTTACCTGCAGCTAATAAAAAGCTAAGTCCCACAAACCCTATAATCATTCCAATTATTTTTACAAAACTAGTTTGCACTTTAAAAAACAGAACACCTACAATGATGGTAAACATCGGTGTAAGTGAATTTAGTATCCCAGCTAATGAGCTATCAATTTGTGTTTCAGCAATACAAAAAAGGTAAGCTGGAATGAAATTTCCGAGTATGCCGGAAAGTATGATTAGTCCCATTTTATGATTGGGAATTTGCTTTAGTGCTTTATAAGCAAAGGGCAATAAAATGACACCTGCGGAAAGCATTCTCAGGGAGGCAACCTGATACGGCGTAAAGGCTTTCAAGCCCTCCTTCATGAGCATAAAGGAGCTACCCCAAACTATGGAGAGTAGTGCAAAAACGAGCCAATTTGTCCACTTAGAGTGCATTCAAATATATTTTTTTCAAAGATGCTCCATTTTTGCCTAAAAGTGGATAAATATTTGCCTATTTACGGGGAATTTAAAGAGGTTTGCTTTTCTTTGTAGCCTATGAGTCAGCATGTAAATTATTCGATCAAAGTGGACCAATTTGAGGGGCCATTTGACCTATTATTGTTTTTTATTGAAAGAGATGAAATGGATATTTATAATATTCAAATCACTAAAATAATCAACGATTTTTTGGATTTTATTCATAATCAAGACAAGCTGAACATCGAGATGAGTAGCGAGTTCATTTTGTTTGTCTCTACTTTGATGCGCATAAAGGCAAAATTATTATTACCAAGAAAAGAGATTGATGCGCAAGGAAATGAGATTGACCCAAGACAAGAATTAATAGATAAAATTTTAGAGTATAAAAAGTATAAGGAAGCTGCTGTTCAAATGGCCGATTTAGAAGCTTTGAGAATGCTAATGATGAAGCGTGGAAATATCCAAAAGGAAATGTCCATGGTGGGAGAAGAAGCAGCGGAGGGAACCGAATTGCAAACAGTTACCTTGTTTAAATTAATGAAGTCATTTGAAAAGGTAATGCTTCGTTTACAAGACCGCCAATTTAAACCTGTGCATACGGTAGTTCGCTACAATTATACAATGGAAGGTAGTAGGACACATTTATTAGACTTGGTGGCTTTAGAAAAAACAGTATCCTTCGAAAAGGTTTTTGATATTTGTGAAGACCGTGTACACGCCTTGTTTTTATTCCTATCTATTTTAGAATTGTCTCAGCAAAAATATATGAAGTTGATGGTGGGTGAAGGGAAGAATAATTTCATTATTGAATGGAATGAAAATAGAGAAGATGATTTAGAGCCAGGACATGTGGATACATTTGATGCATGGGAAACCAAGGTTGATATGGATACATTTAAAGACGACCCATCCGCTGAGCTAGAAGGCGACTTTGATCCAAGTTTAAACTAAGCGCTTTATTTGTTATTAGGGTATTAAGCTTCTGTAAGTATTGATTTGCCTAATAATGTTTTAACAGCATCTGCAATTGCAATTGCATCGTAATGACATTCTTTTTGTAATTCTTTTAAGCTTCCGTGTTCAACAATAGCATCTGGAATTCCTAAAATTTTAATTTGACTTTGGTAGCCATTTTCATTCATGAATTCTAAAATAGCACTACCGAATCCACCTACTACAGTACCATCCTCAACAGTGATAATCTTATCATAATTTTGGAAAACCTCATGCAATAAAGCTTCGTCGATAGGTTTCACAAATCTTATGTCATAATGTGCAGGGTCGATGCCTTCGCTTCTTAAATTTCGTATTGCGGTTTGTGCAAAATTTCCAGGATGTCCTAATGATAAAATTGCAATATCCTTACCATCTTTTAATTTCCTTCCTTTACCAATTGGCAATTGCTCAAAAGGTTTTTTCCAATCAACCATAACGCCTTCCCCGCGAGGATAGCGAATGACAAAAGGCAAATTCATTTCAGGTAACTGTGCAGTAAACATTAAATTTCGCAATTCTTGTTCATTCATTGGAGCTGCAATAATCATATTGGGAATGCATCTGAAAAATGCAATATCGTAACATCCGTGGTGTGTTGGTCCGTCTTCGCCAACCAATCCTGCGCGATCTAAGCAAAAAACAACTGGTAATTTTTGAAGTGCAACATCATGTATTACTTGGTCATATGCACGTTGCATAAATGAACTGTAAATATTACAAAATACTTTCAATCCTTGTGTAGCTAAGCCTGCACTTAATGTTACTGCATGTTGCTCGCAAATACCTACATCAAATGCTCTATGAGGCATTGCCTCCATCATAAACTTAAGGGAAGATCCACTAGGCATAGCCGGCGTAACGCCCATTATATTGGGGTTACTTTCTGCTAATTCTAAAAGTGAGTGTCCAAATACATCTTGGTATTTAGGAGGTTGTGGGGTATCAATTGTTTTTTTAACAATTTCACCTGTTAATTTATCAAATAAGCCCGGTGCATGCCATTTTGTTTGGTCTTTCTCTGCTAATTCATATCCCTTTCCTTTTACGGTAAGGATATGTAAAATTTTTGGTCCTGGTATTTCTTTAAGGTCTTTTAAAGTATCTACTAATTTAGTGATGTTATGTCCATCAATAGGTCCGAAATATCTTAATTGTAAGGCTTCAAACAAGTTACTGCTTTTGGATACTACCCCCTTTAATCCGGCTTCCACTTTTGAAGCCATCTCTCTTGTGAAATGCTTGCCAATAGGCAATTTGCCCATGAGTTGCCAAAGTTCGTCACGAAATTTATTGTAGGTTGGAGAGGTACTTATGTCGGTTAAATATTCTTTGAGGGCACCTACATTAGGGTCGATACTCATGCAGTTATCATTTAAGATAATAAGTACATCACTGTCCGCTACACCTGCATGGTTCATTGCCTCAAATGCCATACCTGCCGTCATGGAACCGTCACCAATAATGGCAACCGATTTGCGTTGTTCGCCTTTATATTTTGCAGCCATGGCCATACCTAAAGCAGCAGAAATAGATGTAGATGAATGCCCTACTCCAAAAGTATCATAGGGGCTTTCAGAGCGTTTTGGAAATCCACTTAAGCCATTGTATTTTCTGTTGGTAGCAAATTCATCTCTTCGGCCTGTCAATATTTTATGTCCATATGCTTGGTGTCCTACATCCCAAACCAATTGGTCATAGGGTGTGTTGTAAACATAATGCAATGCTACGCTTAGTTCTACTACTCCTAGGCTTGAAGCAAAGTGACCACCTTGTACACTCACCACATCAATAATGTATTGGCGTAGCTCATCGCAAACCTGGTGTAGTTTGTCTCTTGAAACCTTTTTTAGGTCCTCAGGTGCGTTGATTTTACTTAATAATGGGCCAGCCTCAAAATGCATTCAAAATAGTTATGGTGTAAAAGTAAGTTAATAACATAAATAAAGGACAAAAGTTTAGCCAAAAATGAGGTATTCCCATTCATCGATGAATATTGCCTTTAGTCTAATAAATGAGCTTTCAAGCGAGGGGATTGAAGTAAATTTGGGTACTATGAAAAAGAACAGTCGAATTTTTTGGATTTGTCAGATAGCTGGCTGGTTAAGCTATGCCTTAACGATTGTATTTTTCGCTTACCTATTGGAAAAACAAGTGAGTACTATCTTTTTAAAAAGAATTGTAGTTAGTGTTGTTTTGGGTATACTCATAACATCTTCATTAAGACAATCTATTATTCAATTTCAACTTAGGCCTCCATCCCCATCAAAAAAATGGTGGAAAATTTTTGTATTGGTAATTTCTTTTTCATTTGTGTATAGTTTTTTATCGGATTCTTTGATTGAAATATTCAGATTGTATGAGCCAAGAGGCGGCGCAAAAACTCCTAATGATTTTGTTTTTTCAATAACTGAAATTGTGAAAAATTGGGATTCGGTGAGAGTAGGCAAGCGATTATTATTTGGATTAGTTTTTGATACACCTATCTTTCTAGTTTGGATTTCAATATATATTCTTTGGCATTATATCGAGTTCACAAATTCAGAGGCGCTCAATAAAGTGAAATTAGAAACACTCATTAAAGAATTGGAATTAAAAACCATTAAATCTCAAATTAACCCTCATTTTATTTTCAATGCATTAAATAGTATTAGAGCATTGGTAGATGAGGATCCAAAGCGCGCAAGACAGGCTATCACTGAGTTAAGTAATATTTTAAGAAGCAGTATTCAAGCGGATAAAGTTGAAATTACAAGTTTGGAAAAAGAGTTGGCCATTGTCAAGGATTATTTAGCGTTGGAATATATTCGTTTTGCTGATAGGCTTAAAATTGTGTATGAAATTGAAGATCAAAGTTTGCATTTTCAATTACCGCCAATGATGCTGCAAACCCTTGTGGAGAATGCAATTAAACATGGCCTAAGCAAACAGCCGGGTGATTGTATTATCAAAATTATTGCAAAGACCGAGCAGCAAAAACAAATAATCAAAGTAATTAATACAGGTGTTTTGCAATCCTCAGAATCAGATGGGTTTGGCTTACAAAGCACAAAAGAAAGATTAAATATTTTATATGGCGGGGAAGCATTGTTTGAAATATATCAATGTGAACCAAATCAGGTAACTGCCAAATTAGAAATCCCTATTCACTAGCATTTAAGAAAAATTTAAACTATGCCTATTACCCCTATCAAAGCGATCATTGTAGACGATGAAAGATTGGCGAGGAATGAATTAAAGAAGCTTTTAGAGCAACATCCTGAAATTCAAATTGTGGATGAGGCGAGTAATGCTGAGGAGGGTGTTGAAAAAATTGACATAGCGCGTCCCGATTTAATTTTTTTAGACATTCAAATGCCTGGCAAAACGGGGTTTGATTTATTAGCTGAATTAGAAAAAGCGCCTCGTGTAATTTTCACAACCGCCTATGATGAGTTTGCATTAAAGGCGTTTGAGGTTAATGCGCTAGATTATTTATTAAAGCCAATTGATCCAACTAGATTAGCGGATGCAATACAAAAATTACAAAGTGAAATTGAATTAGAGCAAGCAAGTTTAATGGGTACCAATCGTGGCCCATTGACCGAGGCGGATCAGGTTTTTGTAAAGGATGGAGAAAAATGTTGGTTTGTTAAATTGTCTGAAATTAGGTTGTTTGAGAGTGTAGGCAATTACGCGAAAGTATATTTTGCCACCAATAAACCACTTATATTAAAATCATTAAATGCGCTTGAAGATCGTTTAGATGAGCGCGTATTTTTTAGGGCGAATAGAAAACATATCATCAATCTACATTGGATTGAAAAAATTGAACCTTACTTTAATGGAGGGTTATTGGTTGAATTAAAGGGTGGCGAAAAAATTGAAATTAGTCGTCGCCAAACAGTTAAGTTTAAAGAAATGATGAGCTTTTAATGTAGCGCACAAAATTGTGCTAGTAAACTATTTGTTTAAACTATGAATGGTTGCAGCAATCTCGGTAATTAAAGCAGGATCTTTCTCAACGGCATTACCAACAACTATAATGTCGGCACCTGCTAAACAATTTTCTTTAGCTTTTTCGGCAGTGGTAATTCCGCCACCAACAATCAATGGAATTTTAATGTACTTTGCTACTTGCTGAATCATGGAAGAAGGGATTGCACGTTGTGCTCCACTGCCCGCATCCATGTATATAAGCTTTAATCCAAGCATTTCGCCTGCCATTGCAGTACATGAGGCGATATCATTTTTATTGGCAGGAATAGGGTTGGTATTGGATATATAAGAAACCGTTGTTGGCGTTCCGCCATCTACTAACATATACCCTACAGGGATAATTTCTAAGCCACTTTGTCTTACAAACGGAGCACTTATTACATGTTGACCAATTAATAATTCGGGGTTACGTCCTGAGATTAAAGAAAGGTACAAAAGTGCATCGGCCTTTGGTGTAATTTGATCTGGGGAGCCAGGGAATAGCACAACCGGAATGGAACATTTTTCTTTGATTGTTGAAACGACTTTATCTAAAGTATCAGTAACCACTAAACTGCCTCCAACAAAAAAGTAGTCAACCTTTGCTTTGATAGCTAATTCAATGGTAGAAAAAAGGGTATCGTTATCTAATTTATCTGGATCAATTAACACTGCAAAAGCTTTCTGGCCGTTAGTTTTAGCATCGCTAATATGGTTGTATATATTGTGGTTCATTGTATCTCCAGATTGTTTTACTCAGTTCAATTTCGGCTCAAAAATATCAATTTTAAGGGAATGTCTAAGCAACAATCTGATTTATTACAAAAAAATTGGATTAAACAAGGTTTTTTTTCTCAAGAAACTAACATAGTGTGGGGATAAATCATGGAATTCAATGGTGTTATGGGATTTCAGATAATTCACATCAATTTTCCACAGCTGTTAATATTTCAAGGAAGGAATTGTGGGCTTAGAAGGATATTTTCGTATACCCATCAAGGTTTTTGAAAAACCTAAATGGGAGATATCCCGAATACCCTATAAAATAGAATACGACCATGGCTAACCCAAAAACAAAAACAACTGCGAAAAAAGGACTTGAATTTTCTCGCCGATTCACCAAAGACAATGTGTCTCCATTTGATCAATTTGAGTACGACTATCGTGATAGCGTAATTAAAAATCCAAACGGAGAAAAAGTGTTTGAAATGACTAATGTAGAAGTTCCAAAACAATGGAGCCAAATTGCTACAGACATTTTAGCGCAAAAATATTTTAGAAAAGCGGGTGTACCGCAAACCGATGGATCATTGGGTAGAGAAACTTCAGTTAAACAAGTTGCACATCGTATGGCGAATTGTTGGAGAGTTTGGGGCGAGCGTTATGGCTACTTCGCAACTGCGAATGATGCACAAGTATTTTACGAGGAATTAGTTTATAGTATTTTAAACCAAGCTTGTGTGCCTAACTCGCCACAGTGGTTTAACACAGGATTACATGAAAGCTATGGTATCACAGGCGGAGCACAAGGTCACTATTATGTTGATCCAATTGATAAGCAATTAAAAAGATCAACTAGTGCTTATGAGCGCCCACAGCCACATGCGTGTTTTATTTTAAGTGTTAGCGATGATTTAGTGAACGAGGGGGGTATTATGGATCTTTGGACAAGAGAAGCAAGAATTTTCAAATATGGTTCAGGTGTTGGAACAAACTTCTCTCAAATTAGAGGAGCAAATGAAAAATTATCTGGTGGTGGTTCTTCAAGTGGCTTAATGAGCTTTTTGAAAATTGGAGATCGCGCTGCAGGTGCCATTAAATCAGGTGGTACTACACGTCGTGCTGCTAAAATGGTTTGCTTGGATTTAGATCATCCAGAAATTTTAGAATTCATTAACTGGAAAGTTCAAGAAGAAGATAAAGTTGCTGCATTAGTTGCTGCAGGATATGATAATGGATATGAAGGAGAAGCATACGCAACCGTTTCAGGTCAAAACTCAAATAACTCTGTTCGTATTCCAAATAGTTTCTTCAAAGCATTATCTGAAGACGGTAATTGGGAATTAAAAGCACGTACTGATGGTCGTGTAATGAAATCAATTCCTGCAAGAGAAGTGTGGGAGCAAATTGCTAACGCTGCTTGGCGTTGTGCGGATCCAGGTACACAATATGATACAACTATTAATGAGTGGCATACATGTCCTAAAGGCGGACGTATCAATGCATCTAATCCATGTTCTGAGTACATGTTCTTAGATAACACTGCATGTAATTTGGCTTCTATTAACTTGAGAAAATTCTTTGACGAATCAGATAACTCATTTGATGTTGAAGGTTTTGAATATACTACAAGATTATGGCAGACAGTATTAGAAGTATCTATTTTAATGGCGCAGTTCCCTTCTAGAGAAGTGGCTCAATTATCTTATGATTACAGAACTACAGGTTTAGGTTTTGCGAACTTAGGTTCTATGTTAATGGTAAGCGGTATTCCTTATGACAGCGAAGAGGCACGCGGTATTGCGGGTGCAATTTCTGCAATCATGACTGGTATTGCGTATAAAACATCTGCGGAGATGGCTAGCTTCTTAGGTGCATTTGATAAATACGAAGAAAATAAAGAAGATATGTTGCGCGTAATGCGTAACCACCGTGCAGCTGCTTATGATGCAGACGCATATGTAGGATTAGAAATTAAGCCTCAAGGAATTAAAGCACAATTTACTCCTGATTATTTATTGAAAGCTGCAACAAAAGCTTGGGATGATGCAGTTCAATATGGAGAAAAATATGGTTATAGAAATGCACAAACAACGGTGATTGCTCCAACAGGAACAATTGGATTGGTAATGGATTGTGATACGACAGGTGTTGAACCAGATTTCGCTTTAGTGAAATTTAAGAAATTATCTGGTGGCGGATATTTCAAAATCATCAACCAATCGGTACCTCAAGCTTTAAAGAACTTAGGTTATACACAAGCTCAAAATGATGCTATCGTGAACTTTGCGGTAGGACATGCAAGCTTTACAAATGCTCCATTTGTTAATGATGCGGCATTATTAGCTAAAGGGTTCACTCAGGAAGAAGTTGAAAAATTAAATAACGCAGCTAAATCTGCATTCGAAATTGGATTCATCTTTAACCGTTTCACTTTAGGTGATGCTTGTTTAACAAGATTAGGTTTCAAAGAAGAAGTATTCGCAGACTGGAGCTTTAACTTATTAGAGGCATTAGGATTTACCGAAGACCAAATTGATGCAGCGAACGATTATGTTTGCGGTACCATGACAGTAGAAGGTGCTCCTGAATTGAATCCTGCGCATTTGCCAGTATTTGATTGTGCTAACAAAAATGGCAAAAAAGGCGTTAGATATATTCATGCCCATGGTCATATTAGAATGATGGCTGCTTGTCAACCATTCTTATCTGGTGCGATTTCAAAAACAATCAATCTTCCTAATGAAGCAACTGTTGAAGAAATTGCTGATTGTTATTTAATGAGTTGGGAATTAGGTTTAAAAGCAAATGCTTTATACCGTGATGGTTCTAAATTAAGCCAACCATTATCTACTAAGTCAGATAAGAAAAAGAAAACAGAAGAAGAAGATGTCGAAACTGAAGTTGCAGTAGATGCAGCCTCTCAATTAGTTGATTTAAGTAACTTAACTGTTGATGAATTATTAGAGGAAGTGCAAAAGAGAATGCATACTTCTACAGATACTAAATTCAAGCGTCAATTGTCTCGCATTGTTGAGCGCAAGTCCTTGCCAGCTAAGCGTCGTGGCTTTACACAAAAAGCAAGAATCGGGGGTCAAGTATTGTTCTTAAGAACTGGAGAATATGCTGATGGAACTGTTGGTGAGTTATTCATTGACTTAGCAAAAGAAGGTTCAACCTTACGTAGCTTAATGAACTGTTTCGCTATCTCTATCTCTGTTGGCTTACAATATGGTGTGCCATTAGAAGAGTTTGTTGACAAATTCGTATTTACTAAGTTTGAGCCATCAGGTATGGTGGATCATCCAAATATTAAAACAACTACTTCTATCGTGGACTTTATCTTCCGTTCATTAGCTTACGAATATTTAGGCAGAACCGATTTAGTACATGTATTAGACAAGCCAACTGTTGAAAATTTAGGAGAAGCCAGTGATATCACATTAGTGGGAAAACCCGAATTAAGTAGCATTCGCGTAACAGCACCAGCTGTTACACCTGCTCCAGCAGCAAAGGCAAATGTTACAGCGGCAGTTAACGAAGGCGGTTCAATGGACAATGTAACTGCAGCAGCAAAGAGCATGCAAAGTGATGCGCCAGCCTGCAGCACTTGTGGACATATCACTATCCGTAGCGGTACTTGTTACAAATGCTTAAACTGTGGAACAAGCATGGGTTGTAGTTAATGCTACATTCAACAACTTAAAATAATCAATACCCGCTCGTAAAACAGCGGGTATTTTTTTGCCCATCTCCATTCATAAAAGAACAAGTATTTTTTTGCACTTCATTAAAATAATTACTTAAATTCATACTTCAAATCTCATTAGATAAAACGATTGCACTATGTCAGATTTTCAAGTTAAAGTTGCGCCCAAAAAATATGATGCTATTATTGTAGGATCAGGTGCTGGCGGAGGTATGGCTGCTTATGTATTAGCAAAAGCGGGTCTTAAAGTTTGTTTACTCGAAGCAGGTCCTGATTATGATCCTGCAAAAAATTCAGCACAGTTAAAAAATCCATGGGACTCACCTCGCAGAGGAGCAAGTTCAAAGTATCGTCCATTCGGCGAATTCGATGGTTGTTACTGGGGTTGGGAAATTGATGGAGAACCCTATACGCAAACAAAAGGTTCGGATCATTTTGATTGGTGGAGAGCAAGAATGGTGGGCGGTCGTACCAATCATTGGGGTCGTATCTCATTGCGTTTTGGACCAAAAGATTTCAAAAGACATAGCATTGACGGCTTAGGTGATGATTGGCCAATAGGATATGAAGATGTAAAACCTTATTACGATAAAATTGATCGATTAATTGGAGTATACGGAACCAACGAAGGTTTAGAAAATGATCCTGATGGAATTTTCTTACCTCCTCCAAAACCTCGTTTACATGAATTGATGTTTAAGAAAGCGGCTACAGGAATTAATATTCCAGTAATCCCTTCTCGTTTATCAATTCTTACAAAAAAAATAAACGATGAGCGTGGTGCATGTTTTTATTGCGGCCAGTGTAATCGTTCATGTAAAGTATATGGTGATTTTTCTTCGTCATCTGTATTAGTAAAACCAGCGGTCTTAACTGGAAATGTAGATTTGATTACAGGGGCAATGGCGCGTGAAGTATTAACTGACAAGGAAGGAAAAGCAGTAGGCATTTCATATGTAAACAAAGACGATAAACAAGAGTATCAAATTAATGCGAAAGTAGTAATCCTTGGTGCAAGTACATGTGAAACGGCACGTTTATTATTGAATTCAAAATCACAAAAACATCCAAACGGATTGGCAAATAGTAGTGGTGTAGTAGGTCGTTATTTGCACGATTCTACAGGTGCTGCATTAGGTGGGGTGATTCCAAATTTAATGGGTCGCAAGCGCTACAATGAAGACGGCGTAGGCGGTATGCACGTGTATACTCCATGGTGGTTGGATAATAAAAAATTAGATTTCCCTCGTGGATACCATATAGAATATTGGGGTGGTATGAGCCAGCCTAGTTATGGTTTTGGTATGGGTATGCAAGGATTGAATGGTAAGTTTCAAGTAAATGGGAAAACCAAAGAAGAAGGTGGATATGGATCTTCATTAAAAGAGGATGTTCGATTCTTTTATGGTGCAACGGTAGGTATGGGTGGTCGTGGTGAAGCGGTGCCTGATTTTAAAAACCATTGCAGCATTGATCCTGAAGTGGTTGATAAATATGGTATTCCAGTATTGAAATTTGATTGTAAGAATTCGGAATACGAAATCAAGCAAGCAAAACACATGAAGGAAACCTTCCGTGAAATTATGCACGAAATGGGTGCTGTGATTACATGGGGCGACCAAGATGATGCAAGTAATAATTACGGCTTATCTAATCCGGGAAATATTATTCACGAAGCAGGTACAGTAAGAATGGGTAATGATAAAAAGACATCGGCATTAAATGCATGGGGTCAAGCACATGATTGTAAAAACTTATTCTGTGTAGACGGATCTGTATTTACATCACAAGCGGATAAAAATATTACTTGGACAATCTTGGCATTGTCAATGCGTACTTCAGAATATATTTTGGATCAGTTACAAAAGCAAAATTTGTAAATCAATCCATTCATTAAAATTTATAATTTTTTAAATTAAGATATTATGGACAGAAGAAATTCCATTAAAGCCATGTTCCTTGGAACAGTTTCTGCAGGTGTTTTTTTAGAAGCGTGTAAGAGCGCTAAAACTACAGTAGCACCGGTTTCAGATGCTGATCGCATGCAGGAAGAAAAGGACTACTTAGTTAAAGTAAATGCAGAACCTAAGTTTTTTGATGAGCATGAAATGGCGACTATCACTGTACTTGGGGATATTATTATGCCAAAGGATGAAACAAGTGGTTCGGCATCCGAAGCTAAAGTGCCAGAGTTTATTGAATTCATTGTAAAAGACATGACCGAGCATCAAATACCTGTTCGAGGTGGGTTGAGATGGTTGGACTTACATAGCTTTAACAAGCATGGAAAATCATTTGTGAGTTGTTCTCATGAACAACAAATAGGCATCGTAGATGAAATTGCATATCCTAAAAAAGCAAAACCAGAGGTTGCGCAAGGCGTAAGTTTTTTTAATAAAATGCGCGACTTGGTAACAACCGGATTTTATACATCCGAAATTGGTGTGAAAGATTTAGGATATATGGGTAATCAACCTAACCAATGGAATGGGGTACCAGACGATGTTTTAAAACATCATGGATTCGCTTACACAGAAAAAGAATTAAAAGAGTGTATTAGTTTTTAGCGCTCCGCATTTATTTATTCGATTGCTTGTTTAATATAGAAGGCTCCCATTTGGGAGCCTTCTTGCGGTATAAGATTGATGTAATGTAATTATGCAATGCTACTTCCTGCAGCAATGGCTTCGCTTGGGCTTACAAAGTATAATTTACCTTGGGCGTCTTCGGCCATTAAAATCATACCCTTGCTTTCAATTCCACGCATTTTACGAGGAGCTAAATTAGCAACAATGGTAACTTGTTTACCGACGATATCTTCAGGATTAAAATGCATTGCAATACCAGATAATATGGTTCTTTTTTCAAAGCCAAGATCAACTAATAATTCCAACAATTTATCTGCTTTCTCTACTTTCTTTGCTTCAACAATCGTACCAACCCGTAAATCAATTTTGCCAAAATCGTCAAAAACAATTTCCGGTTTTAAAGCTGCGACTCCAGTTGTTTCAGCGCCTTCGGCTGCAGGGTTTGTATTGGTGGTTTCCATTTTAGTTTTTTTTGCGTCCGCGTTTGCTTTTAATTGTGCTAGCTCAGCAGCGATTTCTTCATCTTCAATTTTTCTAAATAACAATTCAGGTGGACGCAAGGTATAACCTACTTTTAATAAGTTAAAGTTGCCTGCATTTTCCCATTCTAACATTCTGTCCACCACTTTCATTAAGTGACACATTTTCTTTGCAGTAAACGGAAGGAATGGGTTAATTAATATAGCAAGGTTTGCGGTTAATTGCAAACAGCCATGCATACAATTATCAATTTTAGCCTGAGCAGTTGGATCTGTGTCTAAATTTTTTGCCAAAATCCATGGCTCTTTCTTTTGCATGTATTGATTACCTAAACGAGCTAAATTAATCACTTCAAATTGCGCATCTCTGAATTTATATTGCTCTAATAAAGCAGTAATTTTTTCTTTCGTTTCTTTAACTGCCAATAATAATGCGTTATCCTCGTCATCCAAATATTCAATATGAATTTTAGGTACTTTACCATTGCAAAGCTTATGCATCAATACCCATGTTCTGTTTACAAAGTTGGCGAAGATGCTTACCAATTCACCATTTACTGCATCTTGAAAACCTTTCCATGTAAACTCACTATCCTTTGATTCAGGTGCTATTGAGTTTAAATAAAAACGTAAACAGTCGGCTAATGCTTCGCCACCGTTTTCTTTCTTGATCCATTTGTTGATATAGTCATCCATTTCAATACTCCAACCGCGCGAAGTACTCATCTTGTCTCCTTCTAAATTCATGAACTCGTTTGCAGGAACATTTTCCGGTAAAATATTGCCATGTAATTTTAACATCACCGGGAAAATGATACAATGAAACACAATATTATCCTTGCCAATAAAGTGCACTAACTTAGTTTCGGGATCATTCCAATAAGGCTTCCAGTCTTTATCGTTATTAATTGCCCATTGTTTGGTGGCACTAATGTATCCAATAGGTGCATCAAACCAAACGTACAATACTTTTCCATCACCGCCAGCTACCGGAACCTTCACGCCCCAGTCCAAATCGCGTGTAACAGCTCGGGGTTGTAATCCGCCTTCAATCCAGCTTTTACATTGTCCTACCACGGCTGGCCTCCAATCATTCACATGTTCTTCCAATAACCACTTGCGTAAAAAGTCCTCGTGTCTATTTAATGGCAAGTACCAATGAGTTGTCTCTTTTTTTATAGGAGCATTTCCACTTAAAGTACTTACTGGATTAATTAGTTCTTCGGGACTTAAACTCTTGCCACATTTTTCACATTGATCACCGTATGCTTCATTGTGACCACAATTAGGACATGTACCTTTTATGTAACGATCGGCCAAAAAGGTATTGGCTTGCGCATCAAAATATTGCTCAGTTGTTTTAGTTTCTAAGTCACCACGGCTTTCTAAGTCTTTAAAAAATTCGCTAGCCGTTTCATGGTGTAATGGATCACTTGTTCTATGATAAATATCAAAAGCAATGCCCAAATCCTTAAAATTTTGCTCAATGATAGGATGGTACTTGTCAATAATTGCTTGTGCAGTAGTTCCTTCCTTGGTTGCTTGAATCGGAATGGCTGTTCCGTGCTCATCACTTCCGCATACAAAAACTACATCTCTTTTTTGCGCTTTTAAATAGCGTACATAAATATCGGCAGGTAAATAAGCGCCCGCTAAATGACCAATATGTTTTAAACCATTGGCATAAGGCAGGGCGGCCGTAATCAAATATCGTTTAGGCGTCTTCATTGTTGCAAAAGTACTTAATATTGCGGTATGATTCAACCACAAAACCTACAACCAGGTGACATTATTGGCATGGTTTGTCCTGCGGGATCGATACCTATGGAAAGGGTTCAAAAATGTGTAGAAACCCTTGCTCAGTGGGGCTATCAGGTGAAATTAGGTAAAACAGTTGGCACTAAAAGCAATAGTTTTTCTGCAACTGACGAGGAAAGGGCATCCGATTTGCAACAAATGTTGGACGATACAGCCGTTAAAGCGGTATTGTGTGGCAGGGGAGGATATGGTGTGTCTAGAATTATCCATCAGCTTGAATTTAATGCGTTTCAAAAGAATCCAAAATGGGTGATTGGCTTTAGCGATATCACGGTTTTGCATGCAGCCTTGCAAAAAAATGGAGTAATGAGTATTCATGGTCCTATGGCAGCTGCATTTAATAAAGGTGAGGAAGGGATGCCGTATATTGATTCTTTAAAAGCAATTTTACAAGGAGATAAGACCATTTATAAAACAAAGTCACATGCTTTCAATAAATTAGGCACCATTTCGGCGCCAATGATAGGTGGAAATTTATGTATGATGGCTCATTTAATAGGATCGGAAAATTGTTTTGATACCGCTGGAAAGCTTTTGTTTATTGAAGATATTGGGGAGTATCATTATAATTTGGATCGATTAATGATTCAAATGAAACAGGCGGGTTTATTTAAGCAATTAGCTGGTTTAATTGTTGGCGGCTTTACAGAAATGAAGGATCCAAGTACCGATTTTGGTGCCACTGCACTTGAAATAATTCAATCCCATTTGGTTGATTATGATTATCCAATTTGTTTCGATTTTCCTATAAGCCATGCAATTGAAAACTATCCTGTAATTGAAGGAGGGCAATATACTTTATCAATTCAATCAATGGGGGTAACGCTTTCATTGATTAGATAATTAAGTATAGGCACTAGGAAATATTTATATTAAATTTGTAGGGCTATCATTATTGTATAGCAAATCATAAAATCAAATAGTCAATAGTGGTTTTTTTATTTAGAGATAGGTCAGATATAAATTTACTTTTTCTTGTAATACTAAGTGTTGCATTGCATTTTCATGTTTGGATACATCCTCCATTGGTGATTGCAAATGAATCAGATGGAGTATTAGCTTATATTTTAGAGCATTATATAAAACATTTGCATCCAATTGCATTAACTATTTTATTTCAAGTCATTATTTTAAGTCAAGCTATCCGCTTGAATGTATTAATGAGTAAATTGAAAATGTTTCAGAAGGTGAGTTATTTACCAGGCTTTACTTATATAATATTAACAGCTTTATTTCCCTTTTGGGATGTAATCAGTTCCGGTTTGGTAGCCAATTCATTGGTAATATGGATACTAGTAAAGTTGTTAAGGCTGTACGATCAAAATCAACCTAAATCACTAGAATTTAACATTGGTTTAATATTAGGCTGTTCTATTTTATTATACGAACCAATTGCTATTTTGATACCCGTTGTTTTGTTTGCATTAACAATTATACGCCCATTCAAATTAACCGAGTGGTTGGTATTATTAATGGGAGTCACCCTGCCTTTTTATTTTATTTTCACCTACGTATTTTTGACTGGCACCTTAGCTGATTTCAGGCATTTCTTGCCAAGATTAGATTGGAAAAACCCTTTTGTTCGACCTGACATAAATGTTGTTTTAGCTTTAATTGCCATAACCATACAGTTGTTCGTAGGACTTTATTATTGGAATGATCAAAAATCAAGATTCATTATTCAGGTAAGGAAATATTGGGGAGTATTGCTATTGGTATTGATATTAACATTGTTCCAGCCTATCATTTTTTCGGCACAGGCGCTATATGCTTCGGCAATTGTATTAACACCTTTGGCCTGTTTTATTAGTTTTGGGTATTCTGTTCCCAAAAGTTTGTTTATACCAAATATCCTTTTTTGGACCTCCATAGCGGTTATTGTGTATAACCACTTGACTTAAGTGAAGAATTTAACAATCCATTTTTCCTTGTTTTTGGTAACTTTGTGCATCAAATAAATGCTCAAATAAGTAAATCAAAACAAATGAAATTTGGTGTAGTCGTTTTCCCTGGTTCAAATTGTGATAGAGACATGCAAGATGCTTTAGAAAAAGACCTTGGTGCTCCAGTTGAAATGCTTTGGCATAAGGATAGCGATTTGTCGCATTTTACTACAGAAGATTGTGTGGTACTTCCTGGTGGATTTTCCTACGGGGACTATTTACGTTGTGGTGCCATTGCAAAATTTAGTCCAATGATGCAGTCGGTAATTGAATTTGCAAATAAGGGCGGTAAAGTGTTAGGGGTATGTAATGGGTTTCAGATTTTATGTGAGAGTGGTTTGTTGCCAGGTGCTTTATTGCAAAATGACAATCAAAAATTTATTTGCAAGAATGTATTTGTAAAAACAGATAAGAGCGAAGCATTGCAAATTCCAATTGCGCATGGGGAAGGAAGATATTTTGCAGATGATGCAACTTTATCACACTTAGAAAATAATAATCAAATTTTGTTCCGTTATTGCGATGAAAACGGAAATATAGGTGGAACAGCTAATCCAAATGGTTCAACAAATAATATCGCAGGCATTTGTAATGACAAGCGCAATGTGTTTGGAATGATGCCACATCCTGAGCGTGCTACAAATAGCGCTTTAAGTAATATAGATGGCATGAAAGTATTTGAAATTTTAGGTTTAGTTAAATCATAGTTGGCTAATAAATAAATGAAGTATTGTATGAAAAAGATAATGGTAATTTGCGCGGCATTTTTATTTGTTTTTAATGCAAATGCGCAACAAAAATTAAATCCAGTAAAATGGAATTTCGAAGCCGTTAAAAAATCGGACAAGCAATACGATATTATTTTTACTGCAAATGTGGACGCTCCTTGGCACATTTATTCTCAATATGTGAAAAAAGGTCCTGTGCCTACCAAAATAAGTTTCAAAAAAAATGCATTGGTTCAATTGAAAGGAACGGCAAAAGAAATAGGCAAATTAGAAAAACATTTTGACAAAAATTTCGGAGCCGAAATCGCTTACTTCAGCAATAAAGTACAATTTGTACAAACCATCACATTAAGAGCCGCTAGTAAAACAAGTGTATCTGGTGAAATAGAATACATGGTATGTAATGATGAGCGTTGCTTGCCTTCTACTAAAATTCCTTTTGAAGTTGCGGTTCAATAGTACATCAAAAGGACACCAAATTTTCTCGAACGATTTATAAAATCATTTATTTTGAATAAAATATTTTCATTATTAAGCGCAGCAGTTTTATTTTTCACTGTGCAAGGAACCGCTATTGCTCAAACTGATAGTTTGGTTTCCATTACAGCCACTGCGAAGCCTTTAAACGATAGCATGTACACTTTGCAGTATCATGTGCAGGTGAAAGAAGGTTGGAGGGTTTATGGCAATACGCCACCAGTTGAGCCTTTAGGTGACCCCATTACCAATGGCCCTTTACCTTTAATTAAGTTAGAAACCTTACAATTTATTGGTAAAACTGGGATGCAATATGCTGCAAGAGGCACAAAACAAAATGATGCCATTTTTCAATCTGCTATCGTTTTACCTAATAATTTAGATGCGAGTATCGATATTAAAATAACAGGTTTCCAGCCGGATACTTTAAAAACAATAATGGATGTTCAAATTTCCAAAGGCAATGAATTTTACGAAAAGGAAATTCCGGTATCCATTTTTTTAGTGAATGGTAAAAAAACAACTAGCACTCAAATATTATTACCAGTAACAGCAACCACACCACCTGCAGGTGCTTGTGGTGAAGCAGCGAATGATAGTAAAAAGTCAAGTGCATGGATGGTATTTGTATTGGGATTCTTAGGAGGGCTAATTGCATTAATTACTCCTTGTGTATTTCCAATGATACCAGTAACGGTGTCGTTTTTTACGAAGCGCTCAAAAACAAGAAAGCAAGGTATTAAAAATGGTTTGTTATATGGCTTAAGTATTTTTTTAATTTATGTTTTAGCTAGTGTGCCTTTTCATTTATTGGGAAATGTGCAACCCGAAATTTTTAATAGTATTTCAACAAGCCCAGTATTAAACCTAATATTCTTTGTCATCTTTATATTCTTCTCCATTTCTTTCTTCGGCTATTTTGAAATCACTTTACCAAGTGGCATTGCCAACAAAGCCGATTCAAAAAGTGGTTTAGGAAGTTTGGGTGGTATCTTTTTTATGGCAATCACTTTGGCGATTGTATCATTTTCTTGCACAGGGCCTATTTTAGGAACTTTATTAGTAGGTTCATTACAGGGAGGAGCATGGGCTTTAACATTGGGTATGGCAGGTTTTGGTATTGCCTTGGCCTTACCTTTTACTTTGTTTGCGATATTCCCTCAGTGGTTACACAGTTTGCCTAAATCAGGTGGATGGTTAGACACGGTTAAAAAATTATTGGCCTTCCTTGAGCTTGCATTGGCTTTTAAGTTTTTATCCAATGCCGATTTAGTGCAACATTGGGGATTGTTAAAGCGGGAAGTATTTTTAGGATTGTGGGCATTGATAAGCTTAGGTTTAGCACTTTATTTATTTGGTAAAATTCATTTGCCACATGATAACAAAGGTGCTAAAATTTCAATAGGTCGAAAATTGGGTGGAGTTTTAGCCATTGCATTTTCGGTTGTCTTAATGATGGGCATATTCCCTAAAAATGCGGGGTATATCAAATTTTTAAGTGGATTCCCACCACCAAGCCATTATAGTTTATTTGCAAAATCTGAAGATGATAATCGTGGTGTACATGCTAATGTGGTCAATGATTATCAAAAAGCACTGTCTTTAGCTAAAGCGCAACATAAGCCTATCTTAATTGATTTTACAGGTTGGGCATGTGTGAACTGTCGAAAGATGGAAGAAAATGTGTGGACCGATCCTGCAGTTTCTAGCTATATAAAAGATAATTTTATTTTAGTTTCTTTATATGTGGATGATAAAGAAATGTTGCCTGTTGATAAACGTTTTAAATATACAAGTAAAGCCGGCACGGTAAAGGAAATAAATAGTGTTGGTGATTTATGGGCTACTTTCCAGGCTGAAAATTTTAACCAAGTAACGCAACCTTTATATGTTGTGATGAGTCCCGAACAAAACCTATTATCCAATCCTGTTGGCTACACGCCTAACATACCCGAATATTTACAATGGTTGCAATGTAGTGTTGGGAAAGGAAAAAATTAAATTCAAATCAAAAAGGCTCCGAACTCGGAGCCTTTTTGATTTATTGTAAAACTATAAAATATCAGTAGCAATTAAATTTATAAACTCATTCCTCGCTCGTTCATCATTTTTCTTAAATTAATTAAACCGTAACGCATTCTTCCCAAAGCGGTGTTAATGCTACAGTTAGTCATTTGTGCAATTTCTTTAAAACTTAAATTAGCGTAGTGTCTTAAAACAATAATCTCTCTTTGCTCCTCAGGCAATAAGTCCACTAGTTCCTGAATATTGCGATGTGTTTGAGAACGGGTCATTTTATAATCAGCAGGATGATCAGAGTGTTTAATGATTTCAAATAAATCCTGATCATCGCTTGTTTTAATAGTTGGAGTGCGCTTTACTTTTCTAAAATGATCTACACAAAAATTATGTGCAATACGCAAAGCCCATGGCAAAAATTTACCCTCGTCATTGTATTTATTTTGCTTAAGGTTGTTGATTATTTTAATAAAAATATCTTGAATTAAATCTTCGGCTAAATAACTATCCTTCACCATAAAATTAATCGCATTAAAAATTCTTTCTTGGTGACGATCAATCAACGCATCAAACGCGCGCGTGTTTCCTTGTTGAAATAACTGAATAAGTTCGTTGTCTGTAAGCTGTACGGTTTTGTTCATTTTTGTTTTTTAAAGGTCTTCGAAGGCTAAGTAAGGGTGTACTTAGCTGGGTTAGTAATGGAAAATTACCACCAAAAACAATCCATTTTTCATTTGTTGAAAACGAATAATGTGGTTCGAGGATATCCACATTATTTTTAGTGTTACCGCTTTAAAAAGAATATCGCTTTTGATACAACCAATTGACAAGGAATATGTTATTTTGTAGTATGGCAACAGCTAAAAAAGGAAAGGACTCCATTGAGGTAGTAGGTGCAAGGGTACATAATTTAAAAAATGTATCTGTTGCGTTTCCGCGTGATGAATTTATCGTCGTAACAGGGGTGTCTGGTAGTGGAAAATCATCTTTAACCATTGACACCTTGTTTGCTGAAGGTCAAAGGCGCTATGCAGAGAGTTTATCTTCCTATGCTCGTCAGTTTATGTCCCGTATGGGTAAGCCCGATGTGGATTATATTAAAGGCCTTTGTCCTGCCATTGCTATTGAGCAAAAAGTGACCACAAGAACACCTCGAAGCACAGTGGGAAGTATGACGGAGATTTATGATTATTTTAGGGTGTTCTTTGCGCGTATTGGTAAAACCTACTCGCCTATTAGTGGGCAGGAAGTTAAAAAGCACGATGTACAGGATGTGCTCGCATACATTCAAAAAGGAAAAGTAGGCGACAAAATGGTGATTTTGGTTCCTTTTAAGCAACAAGCGAAAAGAGATATTGCCGAAGAGTTAAACATATTGGTTCAAAAAGGATTTACACGTATTTATTTGAGGGCAGCTAAAATGGAATCTGAAATTTTGAGAATTGAAGATGCTTTAGAACTCACTAAAACCGAACTTTCTAAAAAAGTAAAGGCACATGATGTATTTGTTTTAATAGATAGAATTATTGTAAAAGAATTTGATGAGGATGATATCCATCGTTTGACCGATTCAATTGGAACTGCATTTTACGAAGGGGAAGGCATTTTATGGGTTGAGAAGAACAACGATACATTACAGGATTTTAATAATAAGTTTAGTTTGGATGGAATGGAATTTGATGAGCCAACTCCAAATTTATTTTCTTTTAATAATCCGTATGGTGCATGTCCAACTTGTGAAGGATACAGTCAGGTATTAGGCATTGACGAAAACCTAGTAATTGCTAATCCATTTTTATCTGTGTATGATGGAGGTGTTGCACCTTGGAAAGGCGAGAAATTAAGTTGGTGGAAAGATCAGTTTGTGAAAGAAGCAGGTAAAGTAGGATTTCCTATTCATCAGCCCATCAATCAATTAACAAAAGCGCAGTATACACAACTTTGGAAAGGCACTGGTAAAGCTTTGGGTATTGATGATTTTTTCAAAGATGTAGAAGCGCATTTATATAAAGTACAATTCAGGGTTTTACTAAGTAGGTATCGTGGCCGAACCAATTGCCCTGAATGTAATGGATATCGAGTACGTAAGGAAGCGTTGTATGTAAAAATTGACGACAAGCATATTGGAGAACTATGTGCCATGCCGGTAAGAGAACTGCAACAATGGTTTAAGGTGTTGAAGTTGTCTGCACATGATGCTGAAATTGCAAAGCGTATATTAATTGAAATTGAACAACGCATACAAACTTTAATGGATGTTGGACTAGGTTATTTAACCTTAAGTCGTTTAGCGAATAGTTTGAGTGGAGGCGAGAGTCAAAGAATACAATTAACAAGATGCTTGGGAAGTAATTTAACCAACTCTTTATATATATTGGATGAACCAAGTATTGGATTGCATTCAAGAGATACGGAGCGTTTAATTTCAGTGCTACAAAATTTAAGAGACCTCGGTAATACGGTAGTAGTGGTTGAGCATGATGAACAAATTATGCGCAAAGCCGATCATATTATTGATATGGGGCCACTTGCAGCGCACTTGGGAGGTGAGGTAGTTGCTGTAGGCAATGCAGCTGAATTAATGAAGGATAAAAAAAGTTTAACGGGGAAGTATTTAAAAGGTGAATTGTTTATTCCGATACCTGCAAAGACAAGACCAGCAAAGCATTTTATTAAATTAACTGGCGCACATTTGCATAATTTACAAAATGTAGATGTCGATTTTCCTTTACAAAGTTTATGTGTAGTAAGTGGAGTGAGTGGTAGTGGAAAAACCACTTTAGTAAAAAAAGTATTGTACAATGCCTTATTAAAAGCAAAGCAACAACCAACAGAACTGGTAGGTGGCTATGCAGATATAAAAGGGGATATGCATTTAATTGACGCCATTGAAATGGTGGATCAAAATCCAATTGGTAAATCATCTCGAAGTAATCCTGTAACCTATATTAAGGCATATGATGCCATAAGAGATGTGTATTCAAAACAAGCGTTGTCAAAAATTAGAGGCTTTCTTCCAAAACATTTTTCGTTTAATGTAGACGGAGGCCGATGTGATACTTGTAAAGGCGAAGGAGAGCAATTAGTAGAAATGCAATTTTTAGCCGATGTGCATTTAACCTGTGAGGATTGTGGTGGAAAACGATTTAAAGAATCAGTGTTAGAAGTACATTATAAAGGCAAGAGTATTTATGATGTTTTAGAAATGAGTGTGGATGAAGCTATTGAATTTTTTAGCGAAGAAAAAAATATTGTACTTGCTATAACTCCATTGCAAGAAGTTGGATTGGGTTATGTGAAGTTGGGACAAAGTAGTAGTACCCTAAGTGGAGGCGAAGCACAACGTGTAAAACTAGCCAGCTTTTTAGGGAAAGGAAAAGCGAGTCAAAAAATGTTATTCATATTTGATGAGCCAACTACAGGACTTCATTTTCATGATATCCATAAATTATTAAAAGCATTTAATGCTTTAATTGACCAAGGGCATTCCTTAATTGTAGTGGAACACAATACCGATGTCATCAAGGCGTCCGACTGGGTGATTGACATGGGCCCCGAGGCAGGAGATGCAGGTGGAACCGTTGTTTATGCAGGTGTTCCCAAAGGTTTGGCTAAATGCAAGGCCTCGCAGACTGGCAAGTATTTAGGATAAATTCTATGTAACTTATTGATAAACAATTGATTACAAACTAGAAATTTGTTTTTGCAAATTATTGTGTGTTAAATTTATGCAACTGAAAAATAGTTGCATAAATTTACATGACAAAGAAAGATAAACTACTAGTAAGGTTCTTAAGTATACCTAAGGATTTTACTTACAACGAACTAAAG
>CANCEU010000021.1 GCA_947375185.1 Chitinophagaceae bacterium | reverse complement strand
TTTACTGCTAAAGTTGTACATTTGCCTCCATAATTTTCATGCCGTAACATGAAGCGAACTGCCCCGTAAGGCTGTAGTAAACTTAATGTGGCTATCATCTTAAAATCATAGACACAAATGAAACTTTCACAATTTAGGTACGATCTTCCCTTAAACCTGATCGCACAGTATCCAACAAAACGTAGAGAAGACAGCAGATTGATGGTTGTAAACCGTCAAAATGGTCACATGGAAAATCGTAATTTCTCTGATTTATTAGAGTATTATGATGACAAAGATGTTTTTGTAGTTAATAACACAAAAGTATTCCCAGCAAGAATGTATGGCCGTAAAGAAAAAACAGGCGCTAAAATTGAAGTTTTCTTATTGAGAGAATTAAATAAACCAAACCGCTTATGGGATGTTATTGTTGATCCCGCAAGAAAAATTCGTGTTGGTAACAAATTGTATTTCGGAGAAAATGAAGAATTAGTAGCAGAGGTTATTGATAACACTACAAGCCGTGGTCGTACTATCCGTTTTTTATGGGAAGGTGATGATGAAGGCTTTAAGAAGATGTTGGAATTTTTAGGCGAAACTCCATTACCTAAATACATTAAGCGTAAGCCTGATGAAGAAGATAAGGATAGATACCAAACAGTATATGCAAAGCATGAAGGTGCTGTCGCAGCTCCTACTGCAGGATTACACTTTAGTAAAGAATTAATTAAGCGCGCCGAAATTATTGGTGTTCGTTTTGCAGAAGTTACCTTACATACTGGCTTAAGTACTTTCCGCCCAATCGAAGTAGAGGATTTAAGTAAGCATAAAATGGATGCTGAATATTTTAAAATTGATGAAGAAGCTTGTCGCATTATCAATACTGCAAAAGAAAATGGACGTCGTGTTTGTTCAATTGGCACAACCGGTATGCGTGCAATGGAAAGCAGTGTTACTGCTCAAAGATTACTAAAACCAGCTGAAGGATGGACGAATCATTTTATTCACCCTCCTTACAATTTTAATATTGCTGATAGTTTAGTTACCAACTTCCACTTACCAAAAACAAGCCTATTAATTATGACTTGTGCTTTTGCAGGTTATGAATTAGCAATGGAAGCTTACAAAAAAGCAATCAAAGACAAATACCGTTTCTTCAGTTATGGAGACGCGTTGTTGTTTATCTAAGCTTTTTTAAAAATTTAAAAAGCTTAGATAAACCTCTAATATATTTTTTCAGTATAACTCAAAAAAAGAGCCAAATGCAATATTTGGCTCTTTTTTTTCTTGCCATAAAAGGCTTTCTTATAAATTAAACAACCCTTTATTTACAAGTTGCAACGTTTTTGTTTTATAAGCACTTGGCAATAATAAGGAAATATTATGAGGGCTTCCACCATAGCTTACCATGGTAACAGGTACTTCATTGATTGCCTCAAATAGCTTCTTTAAAATTGCATCTGTCTTTGCAATTTCATTACCTACAATTGAAACAATGGTTTGGTCATTTTCAACTTCAACCGAAGCAATATTACTTAGCTCTTCAATGATCTCTGCTAAATGTGCATCACTATCAATGGTAACAGATACCGCAACTTCCGATGTAGTAATCATATCAATGGGTGTCTTATATTTTTCAAACACTTCAAATATCTTTCTTAAAAACCCATAGGCCAATAACATTCTACTACTCTTAATTTTCACTGCAATAATGCCGTCTTTTGCCGCTACTGCTTTCACGCCAACTGTACCTGCTTCTTTTTTAATTACTGTACCTGCAGCAGATGGCTCCATTGTATTCAATAATTTCACAGGTACATTTTCCTGTTGTGCTGGCCATATACATGTAGGATGTAAAATTTTTGCACCGAAATAAGCCAACTCCGCAGCTTCATCGAAACTCAATTGCTCAATGGCCACGGTTTTATCAACAACGCGAGGATCATTGTTGTGCATACCATCAATATCGGTCCAAATTTCACATACAGATGCTTTTACAGCAGCAGCAATTAAGGATGCAGTGTAATCACTTCCTCCTCTTTTTAAATTATCCACTTCCCCTTTTGCGTTACGACAAATATATCCTTGCGTAATAAATAATTGCTTAGTTGGATGCGCAGCTAACACCATTTCTAACTTTTCTCTGATCACTAATAAGTCGGGTTCGTCATTAGCATCTAAACGCATAAACTCCAATGCAGGAATTAATGCATGCTCAATATTTTCTTGCTCTAAATAAAGAGAGAATAATTTTGTACTCATTAATTCTCCTTGCGCTAAGATATCTCTGTTTAATGCATCACTCAATGATATTCTTTGTGTGATTCTTAAAAACTCAAAATGCTCATCAATAATTGAATTTGCTTTTACTCTTAAATCTTCAGACTTTAATAAATCTAAAATAAAAGCACGATAATGTTTTTCTAATGTTTCAATTTGATTCGTTGCACCTGCTTTATCTGACTTCGCTAAAAAATCACTGATGCCCACTAATGCATTAGTGGTTCCGCTTAAAGCACTTAAAACAACAATGGTTGGTTCAGTATCCTTAGTAATTAATTGAGATACCTGGTGCATACGTTCTGGCTTACCAACACTGGTGCCACCAAACTTCATTATCTTCATAATCGTAAATTATTGTTCATTAAACAAGAGCCTCAAAGGTAAAAAGTAAATTGCAAAACGGCCGTTAGTCTTAAATAAATTCCAGGTCTAATTTAGCGCCCAATGCGGTTAAATCCGTTACCACATCTGCAACCAACGGAATCCCATTTTTCATTCGCTCACCTTCCATCATTCTTTCTAAATCACCCGCTACATATACTTTATCATGCCCTTGTGCTGGTCTTGCATTTCTGAATCTATTTAACCAAATATCCATATTAGATTTAAAATCCTCAGCTGGTCTAAATGCATCAATACGCATGGCCCCTAAAAAATGTCCTAACCCTTCGCCTGGCATATTTTCAGGCATCGGCACATATGCTGGGAATGGCGGTGCCCAAGGACCAAAACTTGCTCCACTTAAAACGCCACTAAATATATCTACGATACTTCCTAACGCATATCCTTTATGACTTCCTAATTCTTTTTCCGATCCCAACGGAAGTAATGCTCCTCCTTGTTTTAAAATATGGGCATCATTACTTACTTTGCCTTCTGCATCCTGAGCCCAACCTGTCGGGATAGGCTCATTTTTTCTTTGAGCAATTTCAAGTTTACCATTGGCTGCAGTGGTCGTTGCAAAGTCTGCTACAAATGGGAATTCCTTCCCTGCAGGTACCGCAACCGCAATGGGATTAGTCCCTAACATTTTTTCTGCAGCATAAGTAGGTGCAACCAACGCACTTGCATTGGTCATGGCCATTCCAATCATATCCTGCGATAAAGCCATCATTGCGTGATACCCTGCAATTCCAAAATGGTTGCTATTTTTAACACTCACCCAACCAGTGCCCACTGCTTTTGCTTTCTCTATTGCAATTTGCATTGCTTTAGGTGCAACAACTAAACCCAAGCCTTTATCTCCATCTACTACAGCAGTGGAAGGCGTTTCATGTACAATTTTAATATCTGGTGTAGGATTAATTCTTCCTGCTTCCCATAGTCTTACATATCCAATTAAACGCGCAATTCCATGGCTATCGATTCCTCTTAAATCGGCCGACAACAAAACACTTGTGGCTAAACTTGCATCCTCATTAGAACATCCCATTTTTAAAAAAACGTTCAATGTAAAAGAATACAATTGTAAGTAAGAATATTTTTTTTCGCTCATAAATATTTTTCAATAAAAGTTATCTACAACAACCTGATGCAGCTAATCAATGATACAAATTTACACATAAAAAAAGGTGTACCGAAGCACACCTTTATAAATTAGTTATTCAAAACTAGAATGGTAAATCATCTGTATTTCCTTCATCATTACTAGCCGCATTCGGAGTGTAAGTTGCTCCTGCACTTTGATCTGGTGCCGGGCTATCACCACCATTTGATTTGCCTCCTAATAATTGAACTGAAACAATACGTAATGTTAAAGAAGCACCATTGCGACCATCAGCAGTTGTATAAGTTCTTACATCAGGCGTACCTTCAACATACACTTGTGTTCCCTTTTTCAAATAAGGAGCTACCGCTGTACGATCTGTCCAATACGAACAATCTACCCAGGTAGTTCTGTCTTTTTGATTTCCTTGAGCATCTTTAAAACGTTCTGTATGCGCAACATTAAAGTTGATTACAGACTTACCATTCACATTGTTTACTTGGGCATCTTTGCCTAAATTTCCGATTACTTGTAACTTGATCATTTTCTTAAATTTTGTCGTTATATTAAAGTGAAGATAGTATTTTTCGTTTTTCGATATGAAAAATGTGCCTTTGATTTACCCCCAAAATGAAAAACTTAACAAAATGAGCTACTTTTGTGCTAAGCCAACTTTTAACTGGCCAAGACTATGAGTAAAAAAGGTAAGGTTTTAGTCGCAATGAGCGGCGGAATTGACAGTACAGTCGCAGCTCTTATGCTGCATAACGAAGGTTACGAAGTGGTGGGTATCACCATGAAAACCTGGGACTACTCCACTAGTAATACCAATGGAAAAGAAACTGGATGTTGTAATATCGACTCCTTTAATGACGCGCGTTTAGCAGCCGTAAACAACGGCTTCCCACATTATATATTAGACATAAGAGATGAATTTGGGGATTTTGTAATTGAAAATTTTGTAGAAGAGTATTTAGCAGGTCGTACCCCTAACCCCTGTGTCATGTGCAATACGCATATTAAATGGAGGGCTTTGTTAAAAAGAGCTGATGCATTGGGTTGTGATTTTATTGCAACCGGCCACTATGCAAAAGTGCGTCAACATACCAATGGACGATATGTTATTTCAAAAGGATTGGATGAAACCAAGGATCAGAGTTATGTTTTATGGGGTGTGGATCAAGATTTATTAAGTCGCACTATTTTACCTTTAGGAGGAATGCATAAAACAGATATTAGACAAATGGCAATTGATTTGGGCTATCCAGAATTGGCTAAAAAAAGTGAGAGCTACGAAATTTGTTTTGTGCCTGATAATGACTATCGTGGATTTTTAAAAAGAAGAGTAGATGGACTTGAAGAGCGTGTGAATGGCGGTTGGTTTGTGGACACCAATGGAAAAAGATTAGGTAAACATAAGGGCTATCCTTTTTATACCATCGGACAACGAAAAGGACTAGAAATCGCATTGGGCAAACCTGCATATGTTACTGCAATTGATCCTGTAAAGAATATTGTTGTCATTGGTGAAGAAAAAGATTTAGACTCTAATGACATGTTGGTATCTAAAATTAATTGGATAAAGTACGATCATTTAGAAGGCGCAACCGATTTAATGGCTAAAATAAGATACCATGACAGCGGTGCTTTATGCACCCTATCTCATACTGATAATGGAGTGAATGCCAAGTTTTATGAAAATGTAAAAAGTATTGCACCTGGACAGAGCGCTGTATTTTATGAAGGCGATGATGTAGTAGCAGGTGGAATTATTCAAAGCGGCAGTCTAATTTAGTCCGCGATTTTTTCAAGCAATACCCCGAATAAAGTGTCCGCCTGTTGATTGTATCCAGTAAAGTATTGTTGTTTTACAACTTTAAACTTACCTGTAGCCAATATTAATTCTATATTTTTTTCGTTTTCATCTTTGTAAACCGAACAGGTTGCATACAACAAATGACCATTCAGCTTTACAGTAGGAATTAAATTTTGTAAAATTTGTGCTTGCAATTTTGTGTACTTATTTAACTGAGCTTCTTTAAAATATTTCAATTGCTCAGGTGTTCTGCCCCAGGTACCACTACCTGAACAAGGAACATCTGCAAAAACAAAATCAAACGGCTTTTTAATATCAAAAGCTTGCGTTAAATCAATTTCTTGTACACTAGCTGGTCTTATTCCAGCTTCCTGCAATCGCTTATCTGCATTAAATAAAATACGCTCTCGCACATCTGATAAATGCATTCTAATATTGGACATAGTGTCAAACATTAAAATAGTTTTACCGCCACTTGCTGCACAGGCATCCCATACTTGTATTGGGTGCTCAATACTTGTTGGCACCAAATGTAATAATTCAGCAATCGCTTGAGAATTTAAATCTTGTATAACCGCTTCCTTATTTAATTCTAAAACGTTTTGTAATGAAGTTGTATTTGTAAAAGCAAAAGTATTTTCACTTACTTCCTTAAATTCAATATTTGCTGCTTGTAATTTTTGAATTACTTTTTCCTTTTGCCAAGGTCTAATACGAATAAACAATAAGGGCTGTATTTGATGCGACTGCACAAACTGCTCTTTATTTATTTGATCAGATATTTTATCTGCTAAAGGAAAATCGGATACATTATTTCTAAAAAACGCGTAACATAAAGCACTAATATTTTTTCGATCCTTGCTACCATGTTTTTTATTCGCAGCAAAATATTTTTTCAAATAATTTGCTAACGGCTCTTCCCCATGGTAAGCTGCTATTAATTTATTAGCGATATCTTGATGTACTGCGTAATGCATTACAATTCTAATAAGCTAGCCACAGGATCTTTACCAATCAATAATAATGCAGGATTTTCCAATAATTCTTTCACTCTTACTAAGAATCCAACACTTTCACGTCCATCAATAATACGGTGATCATAACTCAATGCTAAGTACATCATTGGTAATATTTTCACTTCACCATTCACTGCCATTGGACGATCTTGAATTTTATGCATGCCTAAAATAGCCGACTGTGGAATATTAATTATTGGCGTACTCATTAAACTTCCAAACACACCACCATTTGTAATAGTAAATGTTCCTCCGGTTAAATCTTCGGCAGTTAATTTTGAATCTCTTGCTTTACCTGCTAATACAATTACGCTCTTTTCAATTTCTGCCATACTCAAGCTTTCTACATTTCTGATTACAGGAACAGTTAAACCTCTCGGTGTGCTCACAGCAATACTAATATCTGCATAGTCATGATATAATAATTGATCACCATCAATAAATGCATTTACACTTGGCCATTCTGTTAGAGCAATAGCACAAGCTTTTGCAAAGAAACTCATGAAACCTAAATTTACTCCGTGCGCTTCTTTAAACTTGTCTTTAAATTGTTTTCTTATTTGCATAATCGCCGTCATATCTACTTCATTAAAAGTAGTTAACATAGCTGTAGTGTTTTTTGCTTCCACTAAACGACGACTAATTGTTTTTCTTAAGTTGCTCATTTTCTCAGGACGTACATTACGAGAAAATAAATCTTGTCCAGCAAATTGGATTTTACCTGGATTGTTTAATGCATCAAGTACATCAATCTTAGTTATTTTACCTGCATATCCGCTTGCTTTAATTTGTGTAGTGTCTACTTTTTTATCCGCAATAATCGCAGCAGCAACGGGTGTCGCTTTTACATTATTTGGAACAGATGTAACTGGCGCTTGACTTGTTGGCGCAGCTGCAGCTGTTGTTGTAGTTGCTACAGGAACTTCTGCTTGAGCTGGCTTAGGAGCTGTTTCGTCAATATCTGCCAACACATCACCAATTAAAATACTATCCCCTTCGGTTGCTTTATGAAACAAGATTCCAGCTTGTTCTGCATTCACTTCAAAAGTTGCTTTCTCACTTTCTAATTCTGCAATTACTTCATCGCGATTAACCCAAGCTCCTTCGGCTTTTGTCCATTTTAATAAAGTCACTTCTGTTATTGACTCACCTACTGTTGGTACTTTTATTGAAATCATAATTGAAACTAATTATTTGTTATATTGAAAACGCTGTTGTTAAAATATCTGCTTGTTCTTTAGTATGTACTTTCATATAGCCAGTTGCAGTGGATGCACTTGACTGTCTACTAATCACACCAAATTTAATTGCTTTTAAATTCATTTGTAAGAAACTTGCTGCACCCATATTTTGAGGCTCTTCTTGCACCCAAAACCAAACTGCTTTATCATATTTTTGCTGCAACGCTTTAATTTGATTTACCGGCAAAGGATATATTTGCTCTAATCTCACAATGGCAATATCATTTCTGTTTTCTGTTTTTTGTTTTTCAGCTAATTCATATGAAATTTTACCAGAACAGAACAATACTTTTTTAACTTGCGAAGGATCAGTTACAAAACTATCATCAATCACTTCCTTAAATCCACCATCAGTAAATTCCTTGATATCACTAAATGTCCAAGGACTTCTTAAATTTGCTTTTGGCGAAAAATTAATCATTGGTTTACGGAAGTTCCATGTCAATTGACGTCTTAATGCATGGAAAAAGTTGGCGGCAGTAGTAATATTCGTTATCACCATATTATACTCTGCACATAATTGCAAGTATCTTTCTAAACGCGCACTGCTATGCTCAGGGCCTTGTCCTTCGTATCCATGAGGCAACAACATCACCACTCCATTTTGTCTTTGCCATTTTTGCTCACCTGCAGCAATAAACTGATCAATGATAGTTTGCGCGCCATTTGAGAAGTCACCAAACTGTGCTTCCCAAATCACCAAAGCTTGAGCATTGGCTAATGAATATCCATATTCAAATCCTAACACACCATATTCACTTAATAATGAATTATAAATGCGAAAAGGTTGTTGATTTTGTGAAACATGATCTAATCTACAATATTGCTCATTGGTATTTTCATCAAATAAAACTGCATGACGATGACTGAATGTTCCACGCTTTACATCCTGCCCACTCATTCTAACAGTTTTACCTTCGGCAAGCAAAGATGCATAAGCCATTAATTCACCCGTAGCCCAATCAATTTTATTTTCAGTCTCAAATAATTTAACTTTTTCCTGAATTAATTTTTCCACTTTCTTCAAAGGAGAAAAACCTTCCGGCCAGCGCATCAATGCATTGAAAATATATTTCGCCTTATCTGAACTTATGCTTGTGTCAGGTGAAGATTCAAAATCAGCCGGCGTTGCTTTTTGCATTGCCTTCCATGCTAATTCTGGCGCTTGATATTTGTATGGTAATGGATTTTGTTTTACCTCGTCTAATCGAGCTTGTAAATCAGACCAGAACTTTTGCTCCATTTCCTTTGCCATGTTTTGTGCATCAGCAGTTCCGTTTTGTGACAAGAACTCAACATATATTTCTCGTGGATTTTTATGTTGCTCAATTAATTTATATAATTGAGGTTGTGTGTACTTAGGGTCATCCCCTTCATTATGTCCATGTTTTCTATAACAAACCATGTCAACAAAAATATCTGACTGATATGCTTGTCGGTACTTAGTAGCAATTACCACTGCTTTGTAAACCGCTTCGGCATCATCTCCATTTACATGCAATACAGGTGCTTGCACCATGGCAGCAACTGATGTACAATAATTTGCACTTCGCGCATCATCGAAATCAGTTGTGAATCCAATTTGATTATTGATTACAAAATGAATGGTACCTCCTGTTCTATATCCGTGCAAATCACACATTTGTAAAATCTCATACACAATACCTTGCCCTGCAACGGATGCATCACCATGAATTAAAATAGGCAATACTTTATTAAAATCTTTTTCATACAATACATCAGCTTTCGCGCGCGCAAATCCTAAAACCACGGGATCCACTGCTTCTAAGTGTGATGGATTCTGCATTAATTTCAAATGCACATTCTTTTTAGAAATTGTTTCTACTTCGGAACTATATCCCATATGGTATTTAACATCTCCACTACCCATGGTTTGATCCAACACAGCAGTACCCTCGAATTCACTAAATATTTGCTCGTAGGTTTTGCCCATGATATTTGCTAACACATTTAATCTTCCGCGATGTGCCATACCAATCACCACTTCCTGAACACCATTATCAGCTCCTACGTTTATGATAGCATCTAATGCAGCAATGGTTGATTCCCCTCCTTCTAATGAAAAACGTTTTTGTCCAATGTATTTGGTATGTAAAAACTTTTCGAAAATTACACCTTGATTTAATTTTTCAAGAATGCGTCTTTTTTGCTCTAAATTAATTGGATCAGAAAAATTGTGTTCCATTTCATTTGTCAACCAATCTACTTTTTCTTGATCTGAAATATACTTGTATTCAATACCAATATTTTTTGAGTATACATTTTGCAAATGTGCAATTATACTTTTTAAACTTTTCGCGCCTAATCCAATAAAATTACCTGCATTAAAGTTGGTATTTAAATCGGCATCACTCAATCCGAAAAAATGCAAATCTAAATTCGCTTTTCTATCTTTCCTTTCTCTTATTGGATTTGTCTTAGCAATTAAATGCCCTTTGTTTCTATAACCAAGTATCAAACGATATACTGCAATTTCTTTTGCCCAATCAACACTACTGTTTGAAGATGTTGAAGTTGTATTATTTGCAACAACTTGTTGATTAGCAACATTAGTATTTTGAACAAGACCATTTTGCATTGCAAAATCAAAACCTTCAAAAAACTTTTTTAAATCTGGATCAATTGAATTGGAATCCACTAAAAATTGCTGATAGAGCCCTTCTATAAAAGAGGGGTGTGAGTTTGTTATATAAGAGAAATCCTTCATTTAGATTGCTTTCTTTTTATTAAAATTCTAGGAGCGCAAATATCGGTCTAATAGATTGATTTAAAAGGAAAATTTGCTAAAAAAAGGATAGATATAAATACTTTTCGCATTTCAAAAATTGGTTGCTTTGCTTCATGTTGCATTTAAAAGTGAACAAATTAATTAAAAATAGCTAAGTATTTGATAATCAATGATTTAAATAGTTTTTGATTTTTTTTTCATTTTAATTTTAATTATTAGGCTTCTTCCCTTACCTTTGCCCTCCTGAAAATTAAATAGTACATGGCAAATCATTCGGCTACCAAAAAAGATGTAAGACAAGCAACTAAACGTCGCGATAGAAACCGTTATTACGGTAAAACAACACGTAATGCAATTCGTGATTTAAAAACTATCGGAGAGCAAGCTGTATATAACGAGAAATTACCTAACATCATTTCTCAAATTGACAAATTAGCTAAACGTGGAATTATCCATAAAAACAAAGCGGCTAATTTAAAAAGCAAATTGGCTAGACACACTGCTGTTGCTCCAGTTGTAAAAAAGAAGTTCGAAAAGAAGTAATTGAAAAATTAAATTGATTGGCTTAGGCCATTTTAATATACAAATCCTGCCTACTCGGCGGGATTTTTTTTTGTAGCTTTGCCCCATGACTGAAAAAATACTTATCCTCGACTTTGGTAGTCAATATACTCAACTTATAGCCCGTGCAGTAAGAGAAGCCAATGTATATTGTGAAATAAAGCCATTTAATTCAAATTTTGAATACGATAGTACATTAAAAGGGATCATTTTGAGTGGATCACCGGCTAGTGTTAACGAAGCAGATGCTCCAAATGTGGACATCAAAGCTATGTTAGAAAAGCTACCTGTATTGACTGTTTGCTATGGCGCCCAATTAAGTGCTAAGAATTTTGGTGGTAAAGTAGAAAAATCTAATAAGAGAGAATATGGCCGCGCGCAATTGCGTATCCAGAAAGAAGATATCATTTTTAAAAATATCCCTAATAATAGCCAAGTTTGGATGAGCCATAGCGATTCCATTACCCAACTTCCTGAGCATTTCGAATTGTTAGCAGATACAGAAAGTATCCCAGTTGCTGCCTTTAGAAAAAAAGCGGATGACGGGAACAGTTTACATGGTTTTCAATTCCACCCAGAGGTTTACCACTCATCAGAGGGTAAAACAATGATCAAGAATTTTTTAGTTGACATTTGCGGTTGTAGCCAAAATTGGACTCCAGCTTCCTTTGTAAACGAGACGGTTGAAAAATTAAAAGCACAAATTGGAGATGGTCATGTAATTATGGCCCTTAGTGGAGGTGTAGATAGTACAGTTGCCGCTACCCTAATTCATAAAGCCATCGGTTCACGCCTTCACGGAATTTTCGTAGACAACGGCGTTTTAAGAAAAGATGAGTTCCAAGGGGTTTTAGATATTTACAAAACAGTGGGCTTAAATGTAAAAGGGATAGATGCAAAGCAAATGTTTTACGATGCATTGGCTGGCAAATCCGACCCAGAAGAAAAGCGTAAAATTATTGGAAAACTATTTATAGATGTATTTCAAATAGAGGCATCTAACATGTTGGAAGCCAAATTCTTAGGGCAAGGAACTATTTATCCTGATGTAATTGAAAGTGTGAGTGTTCATGGCCCTTCACAGACCATTAAATCACACCATAATGTAGGTGGACTACCCGATACCCTTCACTTAAGCTTAGTGGAGCCTTTAAGATATTTATTTAAAGATGAGGTAAGAAAAGTTGGGCTCGAATTGGGCATCCCGGCCGATTTAATTAACCGCCACCCCTTCCCAGGACCAGGGTTGGCTATCCGTATTTTAGGTGACATCACTCCTGAAAAAGTAGATTTATTACAAAGAGCTGACGACGTTTATATAAAAGCATTAAAGCAATTTGACCTTTACAATAAGGTTTGGCAGGCAGGAACTATCCTTTTGCCCGTTAAGAGCGTAGGGGTAATGGGCGACGAAAGAACTTACGAGTACACCGTTGCCTTAAGAGCTGTTACCTCTGTTGATGGAATGACTGCCGACTGGGCACACTTGCCTTATGAGTTCCTTGCACATGTTAGCAACGCCATTATTAATGAAGTTAGAGGCATCAATCGTGTTGTTTATGATATAAGCAGTAAGCCACCGGCAACTATTGAATGGGAATAATATTTAAATTTTAATTTTAATAATAATAGCCTAAATAATTGTAAATCATTTGTTTAGGTTATTTTATTTAAAATATAATGGCAAGCAAATAATTCATTTCAAATGCTTCAATTGCTAGTTCTAGGAATAACAATGAAATAAAAAGCCCGAGAGGTTATCCCGGGCTTTACTATTAAAAATTAACTGAGTTTAGTTCATTGTACGCTTTAAATTGCTGATTTTATCCTGCAAACTGTTTACCACACCAGCCAATTGATCAACATTCCACATAGGTTGCGCCCCTGCTTTATGGATAATATATACTGCCTTCCAAACCTCTACAATATCTTCACTATTTACTTGATATGGCTCGTATAAAGGATTGTCACTCAATAAAGTAAGCTTATTTTTATTATCGTCATTAGTGATAATTCTTTTATATACTACCCCATCTGAATTCGAAACAACAATATAGGTATTTGAATTTTTTACATCTTTTATGCTATCCACCTTCTCTCCAACTATTACACTTCCACTAGGCGTAGGCAACATACTATCCCCTATAATTTCAAAGGCACGATAATCACCAGGGGCCAACATTGGTAAAGTAAAAGTATTTAATTCATCCAAAAATTCAGGATCAGCATATCCTGCTAAATATCCAGCGGCCGCTTTAACAGGCACGAAAGGTACAATGGGTGCTGATGAACTTGACTTATCTATTTTCATAGAACGTCGACGATCTAAATAAGACATGCCCGAACCAGCGTCGGCTCCAGCATTTCCTTTTTCAGACAAATCTTGGAAAAGGAATTCTTCCAAACTAATATTAAAAAGTGCACAAATGGCTTCCTGCACTTCCAAGCGAGGTTCAGCTCTTTCTTCTTCATAAGCTCCTACTAAAGAACGCTTAATTTGTAATTGATTGGCCATTTCCTCTTGTGTCCATTCGCGCTGCTTTCTGATGTACTTTAAATTCTTACCTGCGTATGACATAACTAATGATTTTAGTGCAATTTACTAATTTATTTAGTATTTTCAAATATTTTTAGCAATTTTTAAAAAAATATTTCGTTAAGACCTATTTCTATGGCGAAGTTTTAATTTTTGCAACAAGGGTCTTGCTTAGTAACTTGCAGTATGGCTAAGATAAAAACCGAAAAACCACTTATATTAATTACCAATGATGATGGCATCACTGCACCGGGAATTAAAGCGTTAGTGCAAGCTGCCCTCCCATTTGGCAAAGTAGTGGTCGTAGCACCTGATAAACCACAAAGTGGTATGGGACATGCTATCACCATTGGACACCATTTAAGATTGACCAAAGTGGATTATATGGATGGAGTTGAAGCTTATGCTTGTAGTGGCACACCGGTTGACTGTGTTAAGTTGGCAGTAGACAAAGTGTTACATCGTAAGCCAACTATTTGCTTAAGTGGTATTAATCATGGTGCAAATCACTCAATTAATGTTATTTATTCTGGCACTATGTCGGCGGCATTAGAGGCTTCTATCGAAAGCATCCCAAGTATTGGATTTAGCTTATTAGATTTAAGTATCGAGGCTGATTTTAGTGCAGCAGCTCATTTTGCAGGCATTATAATAGCAAAAGTATTAGCTGATAAAAATTTGGACAAACATTTATGCTTAAATGTAAATATCCCTAAAGTTGAAACGAGTTTAATAAAGGGAATTAAAATTTGTAAGCAAGCCTATGCCAAATATGAAGAAAAGTATGTGGAACGAAAAGATCCCTATGGAAAAAAATACTATTGGCTAACCGGTGAATTTATCAACTTTGATAAATCTAAAGACACGGATGTTTGGGCACTAAAGAATAATTATGTAAGCGTGGTGCCTGTTCAATTTGATTTAACTAATCATATCATTAAAGAGAAACTAAGTAAAAAATGGAAATGGTAAAAGATAGTTATTTACATGGCATATTAGCTGGCTTAGTAATTCCATTTGTTGGATTCTTTGGATTCTATAAATGGAAATTTAATGTTTTTAGCTTGCAAGAATTTGGAGCTATGATTCTACATCAAAAGTCCATTTTATCTGCTATGATTAGTGTTTCTCTTTTATTAAATGGTGCCGTTCTCACTTTTTTCTTTCAAAAAGAGAAAGATAAAACGGCTAAAGGAATATTTATTACTACATGTATCTATGCACTAGTTGCAATTTCATGCAAATGGTTTTTATAAATGCGTTATTACATTATAGCTGGCGAAGCTAGCGGTGATTTACATGGTTCTAATTTAATCAAAGCGATTAAAGCGAAAGATTCCAATGCAGTAATACAGTGCTGGGGCGGAGATTTAATGCAAGCTTCCGGAGGTAATTTAGTAAAACACTATAGAAGCTTGGCATTTATGGGATTCGTGGAAGTACTTATGAATTTACGTACTATTCTTTCCAATATTAAATTTTGTAAAGAAGATATGGAAGCCTTTGCTCCTGATGTATTAATATGCATTGACTATCCTGGATTCAATTTGCGTATTGCAAAATGGGCAAAAGCAAAAGGGCTTAAAGTGATTTACTTTATTGCTCCCCAGGTTTGGGCATGGAAAGAAAATAGAGTTCCTGCCATGCGTGAAAGTATCGACCGGTTATTGTGCATTCTTCCTTTTGAAAAACAATATTTTAAAGATAGATGGAATTGGGAGGTCGATTATATTGGACATCCTTTAATGCAGGTTTTAGAAAATCAGCATGGCCTGCCACATCCTCTACCACTAATTGCGAATGAAAAAATTATTGCTTTATTACCAGGCAGTAGAAAGCAAGAAATACTAAAAAAGCTTCCTGAAATGCTTTCTGTGGTAAATGAATTCCCAAGCTATCATTTCGCCATTGCTCAAGCACCTGGACTCGATGATACTTGGTTTTCATCCTTAGTACCATCTAATAAAAATATACATATTGTTAAAGGAAATACCTACGCTTTATTAAATCATAGTGAAGCTGCGTTGGTTACAAGTGGTACGGCAACTTTAGAAACTGCTTTACTCGGTGTGCCTGAAATTGTTTGTTATAAAGGCAACCCTATTACGCTAGCCCTTGCAAAACGCTTTGTAAAAATTAAATTTATTGCACTAGTCAACTTAATTATGAACAAGGAAGTGGTGAAAGAATTAATTCAAGAAGATTTGAATAAAAAGAATTTGATAGCCGAACTTGAATTGCTCTTGAACGATGCAAATAGAAAAGCACAAATAAAATCGGACTACCAACTGCTCAAAGAAAAACTGTTCACAGGACAAAGCGCCACTGAAGTTGCAGCTGAGATTATTCAAAAAGAATTGGCAAAATAAATTCTATTAGTGCATAAACTTACGTACTAGTATTACCATAATCCCTATTAAAAAGATAATCAATGAAATGCGGTTCATGCCATGCATTGCTTTCATCATGCCTGTTCTTTCTTGCTTTGGATCTCGTTTTACTAAAAACAAGTACTCTCCTATTTGTCTTAAAAATCCCATATTGTGAATTGTTAATTATGCATTCTGTGATACCAACCAACTCTTCAATAAGTTAGTGATTTGTTGTGCTTCAATAATAAAACCATCATGACCATACATGGAATCAATGGCAATTAATTTTGCATTGGGCATATGATGTTCCATGAATCTTTGTTCGTCTAAAGGACAAAGAATATCACTATTGATACCAATAATAAAGGTGGGGATTTTAATGGTTGCTAATGTTGTCATTAAGTCCCCTCCTCTTTTACGCGCTAAGTGGTGACTATCCATAGACTTTGTCAATAACCAATAACTATAAGCATTAAAACGCTTCACTAATTTATCCCCTTGGTATTCAATGTATGAAGATGCTTTAAAATTGTCAATCTTTTCAGGATCCTCATCGGTTTGTTTTTCTTGAAAAATGCCATAATTCCTATAGGTTAACATGCCAATGGCACGTGCTGCTTTTAATCCTTTTGCTCCTGCATTAGGCGTAGCTTCTTTCCAAGTACAATCGGCCTCTATCGCTAATCGTTGAGCAGTATGTACCGCAACACCCCAGGCACTTTCGGATGGCGATGTTGCAATTAAAAACATTTTTTTTATTACGGATGGTTCAAAGATGGCCCACTCTAATGCTTGATATCCACCCATACTTCCTCCCATTAATAAATCTATACTTTCAATTCCTAAATGTTGTCTTAATAAAATATGTGCTTGTACCATATCACGAATGGTCACCGTAGGGAAATTATTTAAACTAATAGCTGTACCTAAATCTTCCACACTTAAAGGCCCAGTGGATCCATAACAGGAGCCAATAATATTCGCACAAACAATAAAATAATCATTTGGGTTAATCAAATACCCTTCCCCTATTAAGCCTTTCCACCAATCAGCAACATCGCTATTTGCAGTTAAGGCATGACAAACCCAAACTACTTTTTTACCTGGAGTAAATTCCCCATAAGTATGATAAGCAATTTTAAGCTTTGGCAAACTCACCCCACATTCTAATGTAAAAGGTTGGTTATATTGATATATGAATGGGCCCATTTTTTCTAATTCTATTACGTTGTAAGTGTCTATTTGAATTACCTTTGCCAAAGGTACATATTTTATACTTCTTATATACTAACAGACATTAACCTATGGCAAGAATACATTTAAAGCAAATTGACCAAGACTATCAGTTTGTAACTACCGACGAAGCTGGTCAGCAATTAACAATGGATATCCCAGTGGATCAAGGCGGTCATGGCAATGGAGTGCGTCCTATGCAGGCTTTGCTTAGTGCATTGGGTGGATGTAGTGCAGTAGATATTGTGATGATATTAAAGAAACAAAAAGAAACCATTGAAAAATTTGAAATGATAATTGATGGTGAACGTCAGGTAGGTAAAGAACCTGCATTGTGGGAAACGATACATATTATTTTTCAATTAAAAGGCACTATGACTAAAGAGCGTGCCGAAAAAGCATGTGCCCTTTCGATGGATAAATATTGTTCAGTTGCAGCAACCTTAAGGGCAGCCGGTGCCAACATCACATGGAGTGTCGAAATTTTATAATTTCATTTCAAAAAAAAATAATACAGCAAGTTTTCAATTTAAATAGAAGTAGCATGAAGCATAATCAATCTAAATTAATAAGAACGAGGGTTCCTCAAACACCTGAGCATGAGCATTCTGCTCCCTTATTTTTAACTAGTAGTTTCACTTTTGATAACGCAGAAGATATGCGTGCTGCTTTTGCTGATGAAACAGATGCAAATATTTATAGTCGTTTTTCGAATCCTTCTGTAAAAGAATTTGTGGATCGTTTATGTGTATTGGAAAATGCCGAAGCAGGGTTTGCTACCGCGTCAGGTATGAGTGCGGTGTTTGGATCTTTTATGGCATTATTAAAAAAAGGAGATCATATTTTATCATGCAATTCCATTTTTGGAAGTACGCATACCGTGATTTCAAAGTACTTACCAAAATATGGTATTGACTTTAGTTATGTTGGCGCAAGTGCTACTGCTGAGCAATGGGAAGCAGCGATTACAGCAAATACTAAAATGATTTATTTAGAAACACCTACCAATCCAGGGCTAGATGTAGTTGACATTAGCATGGTAAGTGCCCTTGCTAAAAAGCATAATATAATTTTAAATGTAGACAACTGCTTTGCCACTCCTATTGGACAAACTCCAATTGACTTAGGTGCCGATTTAGTAGTGCACTCTGCCACTAAATGGATTGATGGACAAGGTCGCGTATTAGGTGGTGCAGTTGTGGGTAGAAAAGATTTAATAAAAGAAATATATTTATTCTGTCGTAGCACAGGGCCCTCTTTATCTCCATTCAATGCTTGGGTATTGAGCAAGAGTTTAGAAACTTTGGAAGTAAGAATGGATCGTCATTGTAGCAACGCATTATACATTGCAGAAAAACTACAAGGTCATGCAAAAATCAATTTTGTGAAATATCCTTTCTTAACATCACATCCTCACCATGCCATAGCTATTAAGCAAATGAAAAATGGAGGAGGCATTGTTTGTTTTGAATTAAAAGGAGGCATTGAATCGGGTAGAACATTTTTGAATAGTTTAAAAATGCTTTCATTAACTGCAAACTTGGGTGACACCCGAAGTATTGCTTCACACCCTGCTAGCACTACGCATGCAAAATTATCTGAGCCAGAAAGACAAGCGGTTAGCATTACCCCAGGATTAATTCGAATCTCTGTCGGACTAGAACATAAGGACGACATATTAGCTGATATTTTACAAGCGCTGGAAGCTTCTTAACAAATTTCAAAACAACCATATTCAATAAAATATCCAAGCCCTATAGCTTATAAATGCTATTGGGCTTTTTTGTGTCTTATAAACACATATAGTAGATAAAAATGGGCCATTTTAGCCTACTTTTTTAAGGATTTCTTTGTATATTGAATTCGCTAAAAACTAACACTAACGATTTATAAACGATTGCTATGCGGTAACGCTGGCTTAAAAACCACACACTTATGAAATTAAAAACAGGTATTCTATTATCATTAATGATGTTCCTCCAATATTATATTTGGGGTGCTTGGTACGTAACAATGGGAACTTATATGGGCGAAGTATTAAAATCTTCGGGCGTTGATGTTGGAGCTGCATATAGTGCAGGCGCCATCGCTACTATTATCTCTCCGTTCTTTGTAGGCATGATTGCCGATAAGTTTTTTGCTGCTCAAAAAATTATGGGTGTTTTACACTTAGTTGGCGCAGCTTTATTATTTTATGCAACCAAAGTAGACAATAGTAGTTTTTACTGGGTAATTTTAGTGTACTCTTTATTATATATGCCAACTATTGCATTAAGCAATAGCGTTGCTTTTGCACAAATGACTGATCCGGGAAAACAATTCCCATGGATTCGTGTATTTGGCACATTAGGCTGGATTGTTGCAGGATTAATCATTGCAAAATTAGGTATCGAAAAAACAGCTGGAACATTTCATGTTGCTGCAGGTATCTCTGCGGTTTTAGGTGTTATTAGCTTCATCTTACCAAACACACCACCAAAAGGAGCTGGCACACAAACTTCTGCTGCAAGTATTTTAGGGAAAGACGCATTTGTTTTGTTAAAGGAAAAATCTTATTTGATATTTTTCATCGCTGCTATTTTAATTTGTATTCCACTTTCATTCTATTATGGTTTTGCTAACCCATTCTTAAATGAAGTTGGCTTAGAAAACGCTGCAGGTAAAATGACAATGGGTCAAATGTCTGAAGCTTTATTTATTTTAGCAATTCCATTTATGTTTAATAAAATTGGCGTTAAAAAAATGTTGATTTTAGGAATGAGTGCATGGGTTTTACGTTATATCTGCTTTGCATACGGTACTATGGATGCTAGCTGGATGTTATATGCTGGTATTATTTTACATGGTGTATGTTATGACTTTTTCTTTGTAACTGGTTATATGTATACTGAGAAAAAAGCGGGTGAATCTATAAAGAATGCTGCACAAGGTTTATTCACTTTCGCAACATATGGTGTGGGCATGTTCATTGGTACTTGGTACAGTGGCTTTGTGGTTGACCAACATAAAACTGCTACTGGTCACGAGTGGACTAATATTTGGTTGACACCTGCTGCAATTGCAGGAGCAGTATTAATTGCTTTCATTTTTGGATTTAAAGAAAAGAAAGCAGAAGTAGCAGCTGCTTAATAATATATTTTTCAAAGCCTATCTCTTTTGGGATAGGCTTTTTAATTCATTTCATTTTTATTACAAATTCAAAAAATAAATTCAGATGCGTATTGCAATGTTAGGAGCAGGATTCATTGGCCGTTTTTATGCCGATGCACTGCAGGGATACCGAAGTAAAGATAAAGTAGTAAGTATTTATGCACGCCGTGAAGAATCGGCTGTAAAATTTGCTGCAGATTATAATTGTGCTCACTGGACCACTAATATGGAAGAAGCCATTGCCCACCCCGATGTAGATGTGGTATGTATATCGCTACCAAATAATATTCATGAAATAGCAGTCATGCTTTGCTGTAAACACAAAAAAGCAGTGATGACCACTAAGCCTTTAGGCCGTAATGGTGAAGAAGCTAAAAGAATGCTAATTGCTGTAGAAGAGGCCGGTATTTTTAACGGTTACTTAGAAGACTTAGTTTATACTCCAAAGTTTATTAAAGCCAACCAAAGCGTTAAAGAAGGCGCTGTTGGGCGTATTTTATGGGCAAAGTCTCGTGAAACACACCCTGGCCCTCATAGTGATTGGTTTTGGGATATTGAGCAAGCGGGGGGTGGTTGTATTTTAGATCTTGGATGCCATTGTGTCGAAATTTCAAGAAGCTATATTGGAAAAGATATTAAGCCAGTCGAAGTAATGTGTTGGGCAGATACACAGGTTAAACCGATTGATGCCGAAGATCATGCCATTGGATTAGTAAAATATGAAAATGGTGCTATTGGTCAATTTGAAGTTAGCTGGACATTTAGAGGTGGTCTTGATTTGAGAGATGAAGTAATGGGAACTGAAGGTACCATTTGGATTAATAGTTTCCTACGCACCGGATTTGAAATGTTCACAACAGGTAAAGGTGGAGACTATATTGCCGAAAAAGCTGAGAGTGATCGTGGATGGTTATTCCCTGTAGGTGATGAATTAAATGAATTGGGTTACAACCATATGTTCATGGATATGTTTAATTCTATGGAAAAAGAGGAAGCACCAAAAGAAACTTTCTATGATGGTTATGTGGTGAATTGTATTTTAGATGCAGCATACCGCTCAGCTAAATCTAAATTATGGGAACCTGTGAAATTAGATATTTGGAGAGGTCAAGAAGGCTTAACTAAAGAAAGTCATCTAGTTGAATACGATGCAGATCATTATTTAGTAAAAGAAGAAATGACGCATTATGGTGCTAAGAAATTAATCCTGAAACATAAGTCTACAGGAAAAATTACAGAGCAGATAATTAACTAATAAATAAGCCCTTATTTAAATTTAAGGGCTAAAACAATTCTATACTTCTTTCGCTTTCGCGAATTCTTCTTTTGAATTTTTCGGCGCCCCCCCCCCATAAAGGAGGGCGCCGATTTACTTTTACCTTAATAGCGTAAAAGCTTTTTTATACGCTTACAATCCTTTCTTAAACTTATTGAAATTGGTTACCGCAGTGACAATATTATCAAAAGGTTTTTTAGGAAAATCCTGCTCTAAGAAAAAATATTTCATCCCTGCAATATCTGTATTTTTAAAAGTATCTTTAAAATCATAAACCCCTTCTCCAAAAGGAACAATCTCCCCTGTTGCTGTCATGTCTTTAACATGTAATAATGGGAAGCGTCCTTTTTGGTTTTTAAATATTTCTACTGGATCTTTTCCAGCTTTAAATACCCATCCTAAGTCCAATTCAAATTTCATTAAATCTGCAGGAATTTGCGATGTGAAATAATCATAAGAAACTATACCATCCGTTTTGTCAAATTCTGTTGCATGATTATGGTATGCTAATTGAATACCTGCTTTTTTAGCTTGTTCTCCTGCACGGTGTAAAGTTTCGGCAGAGTGCTTTATATTATCACCTGTTTCAATATTAATATTCGCACAAACTATATATGGGATTCCTGCCTCTGCTGCCAAATCAATCAATTCTTGACTATTATCTTGCAAGTTTTTCATTACAGGAATCGTCATTGGTTTACCATCTGGACCATTAGGCAATTTTGTATTGGGAGGTAATTTAAACGGAGCTCCAATTACATGATGGGAACGCCACTCCATTCCCATATCATTCAACAACGCCTTAAACTCCTTTGGTTTTTTTCCATAAAAACCTTGTTGCTTACTAAATGCGGACTCAATATTTTTATATCCAGCAGCTGCCACTTTTTGAAGTGTCCCTACTGTATCTATATCCATTTCGTTAAAAAGCGTAAATAATTGAATACCCGGCTTTGGTAAATTTGCTGCAGCCATAAAGCTATCAGCCAAACCTATTTTACTTAAGAAAGTCCCTCCTATAGTTAGCGTTGCAGCTTGTTGTAAAAATTTTCTTCTGGCATTCATAATAGCATGGTTTAAATTTAATAGGAGCAATCATTGTGTTGTTATGACACAATTTAAAAAATTTAGTAGAGTTTCACAAATATTTTTACCTTTATCAACTATGGCTAAAAAGCGGGCAATACCAACTAATCTTAAAACAACCTTACAGAAGGGTGATAAAATTTATCAGCCTGGCATTTCAGTGGATTGTACCATTTTTGGGTTTCATGAAAATGTTTTGAAAGTACTTTTATTAAAAGTTAAACAATCTAATAAATGGGCTTTGCCAGGTGGTTTTATTTACAAAGATGAAACTATCGATAAAGCTGCCTACCGAGTACTACAAGAACGTACAGGTGTTGAAAATATATTCTTACAACAGTTTAATGCTTTTGGTGACCCCAATAGATCCGATGCTACCATACATCAAAATAGATATTTAGAATACGGAATTAAAATCCCTAAAGACAATTGGCTTTTACAACGTTTCGTAACCATTGGATTTTATGCATTAATCGATTTTACTGAAGTGGATATTAATGATGCCAATTCAGATGAAGGCGCTGAATGGATTGACATTAATAAGCTTAGTAATTTAATGATGGACCATGAAGCTATTGTTTTAAAAGCTTTAGAATCATTAAGGACACAACTTGCCTATTTACCAATTGGACGAAATTTATTGCCAAAGAAATTCACTATGCCAGAATTACAAAAATTATACGAAACTATTTTAGATCAAAAATTAGATCGACGTAATTTTCAGCGCAAGATGATTGGATTTGGCATTTTAAACAAATTATCTGAAACCAGAAAAGGTGGTGCACACAAAGCCCCCTTCCTGTACACTTTTAATGATAAGAAATATCAAAAGGCACTGAAAGAGGGCTTGTATGGTAGTTGGTAAGCTTGTAAGGATTAAAATTTTATAAATTTATTTTAATCCTTACTTAGCCTTTTATGATTTTTTCAAATAAATATTAAAATATTTATTTGATTCACTTACTTACTCCAAGTTATTTTTACTGATTTTACTTCTTTGGAATTAGCGCCAACCATAATTTCAAATTCACCTGCCTCCCAATCGTACTTTAAATTACTATTATAGAATTTCAATAATTCGGGAGTGATTTCGAAACTTACATTTTTACTTTCTCCGGCAGCTAATTCAATTTTATTAAACCCTTTTAACTCTTGTACAGGTCTAGTGATACTACCAACCATATCACGAATATACAATTGCACTACTTCCTTGCCGGATACAGCTCCGGCATTTTTAACATTTACAGTTACTGTTAATTTTTGATTTCCTTTTAATTGTTTTGATGATAATTGTAAATCACCGTATTCGAATTTCGTATAACTTAAGCCATATCCAAATGGATACAAAGGCTCATTGCTTACATCAATATAGTTAGATTGAAATTTTGAAAACCATTTTCCAGTTAATGGACGACCTGTATTTTTATGATTATAATACAGCGGGATTTGTCCCACACTTTGAGGAAAACTCATACTTAATTTACCTGAAGGGTTTACTTTACCCAATAAAGCATCTGCAATGGCATCTCCTGCTTCAGATCCTGCAAACCAAACATCTAAAATTGCAGGTACATTTTCTTTTTCCCAATTCAAAGTTAAAGGACGACCATTAAATAAAACCAAGGCAACTGGCTTGCCAGTTGCAACTAATGCTTTTAATAAACGCTTTTGCGCTTCAGGTATATCAATAATTGATTTAGATGCACTCTCGCCACTACTCTCTGCACCTTCCCCTATTGCAGCTACAATTACATCAGCATTTGCACTTACTGCTAAGGCTTCTTTAATTAACTCATCTGCACTTCGGTTATCTCTAGTAATATCTTTTCCAAACATAGTTTGACGATTTTGCATCTCAGCATCATCTTCTAAATTGGATCCTTTTGCATATAATACTTTACCATTGGATCCTACTGCATCAGTTAACCCTTTCAATAATGTAACTGACTTTGTATTATCAGCACCTACACTCCAGGTACCAGTCATATTTTCTTTTGCATTCGCTAATGGGCCAACTAAAGCAATTGTTTTACCTGCGGCGATTGGTAATACATTGTTGTTTTTTAATAATACAAAACTTTGAGCCGCAATTTTTCTTGCTTCCGCGCGGTTAGCACTTGTGAAAACTTCGGTTGCTGATCTTTGCTCATTACAATATCTATATGGATCATCAAACAATCCTAAATCGTATTTAGAAAGTAAAATTCTTTCACATGCTTTATTAATTTGTACAAGTGTTACCTTACCCTCCGCCATTGATTTTTTCAATGTGGTCAAAAACCCTTCTCCCACCATATCCATATCCACACCTGCATTTAAGGACAATGCATTTACAGTTTGAAAATCGCCCATGCCATGATTGGTCATTTCAGGAATTCCAGTATAATCAGAAACAACAAAACCTCCAAATTTCCATTGTTTTCTTAATACATCGTCTACCAACCATTTGTTACCCGAAGCAGGCACACCATCAATCTCATTAAAAGAAACCATTACGGATGCAACACCAGCATCTACCGCTGCTTTATAGGGAGGGAAATACTCATTGTACATTCTCACTCTACTCATATCAGTCGTATTATAATCTCTACCCCCTTCAGCAGCACCATATAATGCATAGTGCTTAACACAAGAAAGGATTGTATTTGGCGCAGATAAATCATCACCTTGGTAACCATGAACCATTGCTTTTGCAATAGCAGAACTTAAAAATGCATCTTCCCCATTTCCTTCTGAAACTCTTCCCCATCTTGGATCCCTTGTTAAGTCCACCATTGGAGAAAAAGTCCATTGAATTCCATCTGCACTTGCTTCACTAGCTGCGATTCTTGCTGATTTTTCAATCAAAGACATATCCCAAGTTGCAGACATCCCTAATGGAATCGGGAATATGGTTCTGTACCCATGAATTACATCCATTCCAAAAAGCAATGGTATATGCAATCTTGTATTGTTAACCGCAAATTGTTGTAACTCTTTTATTTTAGTAACAGAGCGGATATTAAATACGCCACCTACTTTGCCATCTTTAACTTTTTGAGCAATATCAGAACTACTCACTGCACCTGTAACAAAATCACTTGATGCAGGCAAATTAAGTTGTCCAAGCTTTTCTTCCAGTGTCATTTTAGCCATCAAATTTGAAACAAATAGATGTTTTTTAGCCTCTTTATTTGCTTGCGCTAATGCTACCGCACTTAACCCAATTGCGAAGATTAACAATAACTGTTTTTTCATATTTTCATTTTTATATTAAGTAGTTTACCAGACAATGGTTGATGCAGATTGACCCGGCATTTCGAAATTAATTTGTTTTTTACCATCTATCAATTTTAGTTTTGTTGCCAATCCTGTATTTACAAGTAAGGTTGCTCTTTTACCATTTTGCAATACAAAACCAGTTGTTTTTATCGCAGCATTATTTGATTGTAATGCTACACGCATTGAACCAGCTGAAATAAATTTACTAGCTTGCCCAATGATATAATAACTAACGTTTCTTGAAACCGAATCTCCTTGAATGGTCAATGCCCCTTTGCATTCGGTACATCCACCAGGGGTATGAGGATTAAAAGTAGCATCAGAGGCTAAATTCCATTCAATTACTGCAGCGGCCCAGTTGTTTATTGTACCAATAACAATATGCTCTAAATGCCACATTAAATCACCACCAAATTCACCTTTCGCTCCTGTCCATTGTTCAGTAAATAAAATCTTTTTATCAGGATGCGCTTTATGAACCTCTGATAAAGCAGATTCACTTCCTAAGTAAAGATGAAATGCAGATCCACTTGAAAATGACTTCGCTTTTGCATCATTTAATATTGAAATTGGATAATTTGGATGGTCTGCATTATGGTCATATAAAATCACTTCTGTATTTAAATGAGCAGCTTTAAATTGCGGTCCAATATAATTTGATACAAATTCCTTTTGTTCTTTAGCATCCATTAATAAACTTGGATTATTCCCTCCATGCTCCGGCTCATTTTGAATCGTGATTGCATCAATCCTTATTCCCTTTTGCTTCATTGCCCTTATATATTTTATAAAGTAATTTGCATAAGTAGCGTAATATTTTTTTATTAAATGTCCTCCCATACTTGCCCCATTTGTTTTCATCCAAATTGGAGGTGACCAAGGAGATGCAATAATTTTTAGTTTAGGATTAATTACAATTGCCTGTTTCAGCATAGGAATTAAATGTAAAGTATCCTCTGATAAATTAAATTGTTTTAACAATGAATCTGTTTGACCATATGGCAAATCATCATAACTAAATACGTTCGCATCTAAATCAGAAGCCCCCATACTTATACGAATATAGCTTACTCCTAAATTGTCCTTACCCTTTCCAAATATCTCCTTTAATATGTGGTTCTTTTTTGAAGTAGGTAGCTGATCAATTAATTTAGCAGACCCTCCTGTTAATGCAAATCCAAAACCCTCAATTTTTTGATATTGTTTGTTAACATTAAAAATAATAATTGCGGAAGAATCAGTTTTATTTGTATTAGTAGGGTTTGTTTTTAAAGCAGTCTCTTTAAATTTCAATTTACCATCTGCAGTAGTGGTATACTGTACAGCTTGTGCATTCACTAAGAATGCAATTAAGATCAAAAAAGAACTGAAGATATATTTCATGATAATTATTAAATTAATTGATTCATTTGTTTAACTGCATAATCAACTGCTCTTGCAGTTAAGGCCATATACAAAATTGAAGGACTTTGATTGCCTGTACTGGTCATGCATGCCCCATCTGTCACAAAAACATTTTTACATAAATGCATTTGATTGTATTCATTCAAAATAGAGTCCTTAGGATCCTTTCCCATTCTACAACCTCCCATTTCATGAATATCTAAACCCGGTGCTTGATGATTGTCGACATATCCCATATCACGTACCCCAGCAGTTTCAAACATTTTTTTAGTCTCAGTTAAAAAATCTGCAGTTAATTTATCATCATTGTCATCATATCCCACGGAGGTAATTAATAAGGGTAAACCATATGGGTCTTTTTGATCCTTACTTAATCTTACATGATTTTCTTTTTTTGGAATGGTCTCTCCTTGCATATATGCATATACATGCCACTTGCCTGGCACTTCCAACGCCTCTTTAAAAGCAGCACCAATAGTTTCCTCTGTTTTGGTCTCATCTAATCTTTGCCTATAAGCCCCCATGAATGTAGTATAGCCTCCCTTAAAATCTGTTTCCTGTTTTCCTAAATTCCTATAATTTGCAATAATCGAATCTGTTGGATTTCGCCCGTAAACATAACTATCCTCAAAACCATCTATTACACCCCACACACTTGCTCGATAGTTATGATGACAAATATATTTTCCTAATACTCCTGAATCATTTCCTAAACCATTTGGAAATCTTTTGGAAATAGAGTTTAGTAAAATTAGATTAGTGTTTAATGCAGAGGCATTCATAAAAATAATATCCGCATAATACTCATAAGTAATTTTAGAATGAGCATCAATAACTTTTACCCCAATTGCTTTTTGTTTTAATTCATCGTAAATCACAGAATGAACCACTGCATCAGTTAAAATAGATAAGTTACCCGTATTTCCAGCCCAAGGCAATGTGGATGATAGTGAACTAAAATAGCCCCCAAATGGACAACCACGCATACATAAATTTCTAGCTTGACATTGTCCACGACCTTGTTGTAAATGTATGGGCTGGGGCTCTGTAATATGTGCCCACCTTGCATGTACTAAATGTCTATTAAATTTTTTTGCTATTACATCTTTGATATGTTCTTCTACAATGGTTAAATCAAAGGGCTTCATAAAATGGCCATCAGGCATAGCCTCAATTCCATCTGAATTCCCACAAACACCAATAAATTTTTCTACATGGGTATACCATGCTTCTATATCCTTATATCGAATGGGCCAGTCTAACCCATAATTAAATTTAGCTGGTGCTGAAAATTCATGATCACTCCAACGCTGACAAGCACGTCCCCAAATAATAGATTTTCCACCCACCTGATATCCTCTAATCCAATCAAATGGTTTTTCTTGAATATATGGTTGCACCGCATCTTCAATAAAAAAGTGCGCATTGTCTTCTCCAAACCCAGCCGACTTTGTGATTAAGGGATTTTCTTTTTTAAACGCTGCGGTGATAGGTCCTCGATGCTTTAATTCCCATGGCGCTAATTGTGCAGTTGGATAATCTTTATTATGTTCTACTTTTCTGCCTCGTTCAATTACCAATGTTTTAATGCCTTTTTCACATAATTCTTTTGCAGCCCATCCACCACTAATACCCGACCCTATCACAATAGCTTGATAGTTTTTAATTTTGATCGTTTCGTTGGTATAGTAGTAATTAGATTCCATTTATATTAATCCTTTTAAAGGGCTTTCACTACATAATTTGCAGTGTTGTATGTGATTACCAAAGCTTATTCTAAAATTTTCTTTACAACCAAACCTCCCACTTTTTTTCCCATATCCGCACCAGTGTTTACACTAATTGTATAATGGATACCACCATATACCCTACTCATTGAACATTCCTCGGCAGCTGAACTAAGTGATGTGAATTTTCTTTTTAATCCAATGTATTTGTAATCACTTGAATCTTCAAAGGCTAAATTATCTCTGTACAACTTTGTTAAAACGGTCGCAGCAGATGCAGTAATAGTACTATGACCACTTGTGTATTCAGGGAATGGTGGTGTTTGTAACAAAGGCATCCAATCCTTATCCAATATTTCTTTAATCACGGTTACTGGGCGTACAAAAGAACTTCTGTATTTTTCATCCCAACATGAAATAAAACCATCATATAACGCAATGGATGTTAATGCAAATGTTTGAGCAGCTTTAACAGGATCAGCTTTTTCTTGTTGTATAATTTGCGCTGCAATTCCCATCCAATGACCTCCTGGTGTAATTTTTTTATTACCAAACATCATGTGCCCCGAGTGTTCAATTACAAATGGATTGTCATCCCAATATTTTGCAATTAACTTTTGTTCTGGTGTTAAATTTTTATTGATATCATATACTTCCTTCACTAAATTATGAAATTGGGATCCTGGCTTTGTATCATATTTAGGAGGACGAACAGGAGCAAATTGCGAAGCTGAATCCAACACCATTGGCTTCATTGTATTCCAACACCACTCAACTCCATCTAAGTAATCAGGTGGTGTGGGTCTCCACTTACCAGGATCATTACTACCTAAATATTTTGCTTTCCCTCTTGAAATAAAGTATCCATCTGTCTTTGCTCTTTTTAAAACTACCGCTGCAATGGTATCCCCAAAAGCAACTGAAGCTGCATAAGTAGCATCATCTAAAGTTGACTTGTAATTGTCATGAACTAATTTTTCATACGCATTTAAGGAATCTACACTAAATACTTTTACATTTCTTGCGACTTTAAAAAAAGCTTCGGTAGCTGCTAAATTATAGTCATACTTTTTGGTTTTATCAGGCAATGGCATTTTATCAAATCCATTTAATTTCTCCGCAATTGAAGGTGAATTATTGGTATGTCTAATTGCTTCATATGCTGCAATTGATGAATACACATAAATCCTACTAGCTACTGGTGGCGTAAATACATCGTATATGATAATTTGAGTAAGTTGATCCTCGTTATTTATTAATAAATTAACTGGTTCAATTTTGTCAACTTTTGGCATAATCGAGCAGGATACCAACAAGATTGCTAAAAAAAACGCAAAAAAAACGCTTGAATACTTTTTCATAAAATTTCAATTTAAACTTTACATAATAACTCTACTACTTCCCTTACTATCTTTAATGGTAATTGATTTAATTTTATCATCTTTCAAAATACTTCTACCCGATTGAGACAAAAATGAACTACCAAAATAAAACTCTTGCTTTCTTTTCATCCCATTTTTATATTCAATTTCGGCGTTTACCTCATTTGATAAAACAGGAATTAGCTTTGCATTTCTTTTAAGTTGATACAATTTCAATGGACCTCTGTTTTGTGAAGCAGCTATTAAATAATCTCCATTTTTATTTGATAATCTAACCAAAGCTTTACCATTACCAGGAATAAAAATGCCGCTCTCCAATATTGTCAAAGGCTTAAACCCTCCTTTGCCATCTCCTTTTAATAACAAACCATTCATTGCATCATATCTTCCAATGGTAACCTCAGTTCCAAAGTCGTTTGTATTCATTAACACATCCAAATTACCATCACCATCAAAATCATCCACCTCCATTCCATTTAAAGTTGAATATTGTGCAGCTAGTGGCAAAGAGGTCATTTCAAATTTACCATGACCATTATTTTTTAGATACACTGAAGCAAAACTATTCGCAGATAATTCAAGCGCGCCTTTCATTTGCTCTGGGGTAAACAATTGATCGATGGTGGCACTTGCAAATGATTTAAAATTTTGAAATTTAGCACGTGTTCCAATCATTTGCTTTATAACATCTTCCCTAACCTGCACTGGATATAATTTCTTAGTTGTATCCAAATGACTTGTTGGCAACCACAATGCAGGAAATGCATCATAGCTTAAATTTTTATCAAAGTCTTTCGCAAATATTTTAGCTGGATATTTTTCAGATGCTTTATAAAAAGAATTGAGCCCCAAGTTGCCAACGATATAATCAATATCTCCATCATTATCAAAATCACCGGCAACAATACTATTCCACCAACCAGTTTTATCATTGATACCAGCGCTTGCAGAAACATCTTTAAATACACCCTTATTATTTTTTAAAACCCGCACTGACATCCACTCACCTGTTATAATTAAATCAGGCCAACCATCATTGTCAAAGTCAGAAAATACAGCATCTGTTACAAGTCCAATATTTATTAAATCTTTTGCAATATCCTTTGTAACATCTGTAAAATGCACAACGCCATTTTTTGTATCATTACGATAAATAAAACTTGAAACTGGCTTAGGATAAAAACCTGGCGTTACTCTACCTCCAACAAATAAATCTAAGTCCCCGTCCTGATCATAATCAACCGCTTTAATACTTAGTTTACTAATTCGATCATTATTTAACCCAACTGATTGTCCAGTAAAATTACCTTTTCCATCATTGATGTAAACCTTGTCCTCAAATGTTTCATCAAAGGACGCAAACTGATATCCACCACTTGAAATGATAATATCTAAATCCTTATCTCCATCAATATCAACTAACAAGATACCTGCATTCTTATTTATTATAGCATTGTATCCTATTGTAGACAACAATGCTCGTTGAATAAATTTATTATCGTTTTGTTGTAAAAATAATTGCGCACTTTTATCAGCACCTGTGACAATAATATCATCCAAGCCATTTCCATCCAAATCACCTACTGCCAATGCTGGACTATATTCCGACAATTTATGTGGAAGTAATTTTTGATTATTAAAATCAACGAAATCATTTTGCGTGTGGACAAAATTAATTCCAACACTTGAAGTGATTTCTTTAAACAATGTATTGCTAGCAAATATCGGTTGTTCATTCACACTTAATTGGCTAGCATCTTTGATATCAAATACAACAGTTTGATTTGATTTAACTCCCTTTAACACCTGCTTTTTTTGATTTGGCCAAACAACAACAACAGAATCAACTTCAGCAATTTTACCTAATCCAAAATGAAGTTTATTTTGTATAGTTGATAAATAACCGCGGTAAGGACTTTGATCCGCAATCTGTTGATTTCCATGATCAAAATAGATAGTTGCTTGTGCACCAATACCATTTATATTTTGTGCATCTCCATTAAATGAGATACCTAGATAGTTACTGGACTCGGGTGTAATTTGACGCTGCTTATTTTGGTAAATACTTGCTTCATCATTGATATTATTAATCACTAAATCTAAATCCCCATCATTATCTAAATCGGCATACACTGCGCCATTTGAAAAACTTGGAACAGAAAATCCCCAATTCACACTTTCATCTGAAAAATTCAAATTGCCATTGTTTTTAAAAACGTAATTATGAATTTTAACTTCTGGTATTTGACTTAATAACTGTGCTTTCGTAGCAAAGCTAAATGCCCTGTTACGATACATTATAAAATCATGATCTGTAATATCCTTAGGGAATCCATTGGTTACAAATAAATCTCTATTTCCATCATTGTCTAAGTCAGCAAGTAATGGAGTCCAGCTCCAATCGGTTTCAGCTACATTACTTAAAAAGGAAAGATCGCTAAAAATAGGAGCTCCTATGGAATCATTTTGATTCACTCTAGGTCCTTGGTTTATTTGAAGGGTATTACGAACATATTGATAATTATATCCGTATAAATCATTGTTCTGAAAAGTTTGATAGGTGTTCGGATTTAAAAACATTTTTTTTCGATAGTTGTCACGAGGATTCATATCAAGTGTAATAAAATCCATTAATCCATCATTATTTATATCGGCCACATCTGTCCCCATTGCATTTACAGAAGTATGTTTGAAATAATCATTCAAATGATCGGTGAATGTACCATCATGGTTATTGATGTATAAGTAATCATTTGGAAGATAATCGTTGGTAACATAAATATCTTTCCATCCATCTTTATTAATATCAGTTACCACAGCACTATGACCATAGCCTTCTTTTAATAGTCCTGCTTTGACTGTAACATCACTAAATACTGGATGTTTTAAAATAGCATCCCAATTATTTTGAAATAATTTACTGCTACTATATAATTCTGGAAGTTGATTTTTGGGATGATACACATTAGGAACACGCGGGTCCTTAATTTCATTCACTACTAAAAACATATCCAAGTCCCCATCATTATCATAATCAAAAAAATTTGCCATTGTAGAATAAGTGGTATCCGCTAACCCATATTCTACGGCCATATCCTTAAAATGTGGAATCCCTTTTGCATCATTCCCTTGATTAATGTATAAAATATTTTTTCTTTTATTTGTATCATTAGCTAAGGTTACACTTAAATACATATCTGGTTTCCCATCATTATTAATATCTACAACCGATACTCCTCTGCACCATTTTCCCTCACCAGTTGCGGCAGAAGCCTCGGTAATATCTTCAAATTTTAACGCTCCTTTATTCAAGTATAATTTATTTGATACTTTGTTGCCCGTAAAATAAATATCCGGCAACCCATCTTCATTAAAATCACCAATACCAACACCTCCACCATTGTATATATTGGATACATCTAAAATATTTAAAGAATCGGACTCCTTAATTTCATTATTAAAATGTATACCTGTACTAGATGAACTTAATTTTTCGAATAATGGCTTTTTAGTATTACAAGCAGTCCCGATGAGTACAAAAAATGTGAATATAAAAGCAATGCGCGGCATGAAAATCGTTTTAATACAATCGTAAATATGTGCATTTAAAGATAATAAAAATGAGCCGATTATAGGCATAAAAAAGGGCCCGAATAATCGGGCCCCTTGTATAATGCTAATTGAATATTAGTTCAAATTAGTAACCAGGATTTTGTGTCAATACTGACTTACCTGCTTTCACAGATTTGTCAATTTGAGCTTGCGGTATAGGCAAGTACTCAGATTTTCCTGTTGTGAAAGTAACACCACTCATTGAAGTGTAACCTTGAGCAGTTTCTGCTTTAGCATAAGCATCAAGCTCAGCTTTAGCAGTACCCCAACGTACTAAGTCAGAGAAACGGTGACCTTCCATTGCTAATTCAATTTTACGCTCAAACATGATCGCAGTCATAGCGTTTGCAGCAGTAAATGTAGAAGCAGTATATAAACCAATTTGGTATTTAGTTGGAGATACTAAACCAGCATTATTAGCAGGTCCTACAAATCCAGCAGGATTTGAAGCACGTGTACGAATTTGGTTTACATAAGCCATAGCTTGTGCTACAGTACCACCACCTTGAATTTCAGCTTCAGCAGCCATCAATAACACATCAGCATAACGAATTAAGTGATAGTTATTAGCAGTGAAACCATTTGTCCAAGATGAACCGTCAGTGAATACACCTTCTTGAGATTTACGGAATAAGTGCTTTAATGGCTCGTAAGGACCAGCAGCAGCTTGGTTACGTACCCAAGTAGAACCTGGCATGATACCCCAATCTAAGAAAGGAACACCACGACGACCAACTGTCCAGTCAACACGTGGATCCATTGGAGTTGTTGAATCTGGAGTAAATGCTTTATCAGCAGCGATACCCATATCAGATTTTAAAGCAACGTAACCGTTGTTTAAGAATGGTAAACCATTTGCATCAACTTCAAATGAGTTAGCTAAAGTAAATGAAGGTTGGAAGAATCCGCAACATCCTGTTTCACCACCATAAGGGAAGTTTAAGGCGTCACCAGAGTTTGCGTTTGCAGCTCCAGTACCATCATTAGCAGTCATTTGAACTGAGAATACATCCTCAGAGCTATTTTTATTAGCAGCATTAAATACATCTCCAAACTTAGGCATCAAAGCATATTTAACACCTAAAGAAGTTGTACCATTTGCAATGATTGTTGTATACAACGCTCTTGCTTCAGCAAATTTCTTTTCGAACATGTACACTTTAGCTAAATAAGCAGCTGCAGCCCATTTGTTAGCACGACCAACACTGCTCATTGTAGCAGGTAAGTTAGCATAAGCATAAGCGAAGTCAGCTTCAATTTTTGACATTGCAGTACCATCATTAGCAACTAAAAAGTTACCAGCTGAATATGTAACTGACTCATCAATAAAAGGTACATTTTTGAACAATTTGATTAAATCAAAATGGTAGTGACCACGTAAAAATCTAGCTTCAGCAGTGATACGAGTTACATCAGCAGCAGTTACATCTTTTGCTAATTTTAAAACTCTCAAAGATTCGTTAGCACGTTGAACACCATCATAACGTTGTTGCCAAATTTGGTCTAAATAACCATTAGCAGCAGTTGCATTCCATTGTTCAATTGGAGTGATTAAGTTTTGGTCACCTGGATCTGATCCTTTGTGAGCGTCACCACCTGCAACTGATTCATATACCCAGTTACTTGATGAAGTTGCCCAAGGACCGTTACCAGTACCTGCGTTAGATCCTTCACCATCTAATAGTGAATAAGCACCCACTAAAAGCGCCTCAACACCTACTTTATTTGCTAATACATCTTGGCTCAAAGCACCTGCAGCAGGTACCTCTAAGTAAGATTTATCGCAAGCATATAAAACTACCAGTAACGAAAGTACGGCTGGCATTATATGTTTTAAATTATATTTTTTCATATTGTAATTAATTTTCTTATTTATTTAATTAAAAAGTAAGGCTAACTCCTATGTTGAAAGTCTTAGAAGGAGGATAGTTACCATAATCAACTCCGAAAGATACAGAGCTACCAGCTACTTCTGGATCTAAACCAGTGTATTTAGTAAATGTAAACAAGTTAGCACCTTGTAAATAAATACGTGCTTTCTCGATACCATATCTTTTTAAAGTTGCAGGACTAATTGTATAACCTACACTTAATTGCTTAACTCTCACATAAGAACCGTCCTCATTGTAAAAGTCATTAATTACGCCATTTGTACTGAAGTAAGAACCATTCTCAACAATTGGATACTTTGTATTTGTTCTTGTAGGTAACCAAGATTGAGTTAACAATGGAATACTTTTTGCATTTTGGAACTGAGGATAGAAGTCTTGGAAATAACGAGTATAGTTCAAGACATTGTTTCCGAAAGAACCATAAATTACAGTAGAGATATCAAATTGCTTGTAAGTAACACCTAAGTTGATACCAGCAGTAAATGCAGGGTTTGGATCACCGAAGAAAGTTCTATCCTTATCATCGATTACACCATTTTTATCAACATCAACATATTTGAAACGACCTGGAGCAGCATCTGTTTCTTTAGGAGAACTTGCTACATCAGCAGCTGATTGGTAGATACCAGCAATTTTGTAACCAAAGAAAGCACCTACTGGATGACCAACGGCGTCTCTTACTTGATTACCTGTATTGTGTGTACCAGCAGCTTCAAAGAAACCAGCAGCACCAGGAATGCTTACTACTAAACTTTTGTAAGTACCAATGTTAGCACCAACTGTATAACTTAAATCATTGTTTACTTTACCACGGTAAGTGATACCTAAATCGATACCAGTGTTTTGTAAGTCACCAATGTTAACCTGAGGTAATTGAGAACCTACACCCACAACTGCAGGAGCTTGGTCTTGGAACAATAAACCTTGGATACTTTTTTTATACCAGTCGATAGTTACATCTAACTTGTTATTTAATAAAGTCATATCAGCACCGATGTCTAAGATTTTATCCTTTTCCCAACTTGTAGCAGTATTGCCTAAGTTAGTAGCATAAAAGCCCATCACAGTTGAGTTACTTGTACCATTTAAGTCATAATAAGAAGATCCACCGCTACCACCATATAAAGTGTATTGGTTTAATGCGCTTACGTTAGAGATAGATCCTAAGATACCATAGCTACCACGTAATTTCAAAGAATTGATTGCCTTCACATTTTTGAAGAACTCTTCTTGAGAGATAACCCAACCAGCAGAAGCTGACCAGAAGTTACCATAACGATTGTCTGGTCCAAATACTGAAGATCCATCACGACGACCATTTAATCCAACTAAATATTTGTCTTTGTAAGCATAATCTACTTTAGCTAAAATAGAATTACCAGTTTGTAAATAATAGTTAGAATAGTTGTTTTGACCAATTGGAGAACCCGTATTTAAACTTAAGTAGTTAGGATTGTCAGAGAAATAGTTAACTCTTGAACCACCCACTTGACGACCATTTACTTTTAATACTTCATAACCAGCCATTAATTTTACTGAATGATCTTGTTTGAAAGTATTAGCATAGCTTAATGTATTTGTGAAGTTATAGTTTTGGTTGTAACCACTATATTCACCATATCCATTTGATGCACCATTTTCAGCATTTTCGTAAGAACGGTAGTTATGATAGAAACCATAGAAGTTATCAATACGACCACCAAAAGTAGATCTAGCAGTAAAGTGTTTTGCAAAATCAACTTCTGCAAAAACATTACCTTGGATTTGCCAATCATTATTTTTGTTGTCCTTAGCACGCATTTGATTTGCATAAGGGTTAGATGAGTTACCTAACTCAGATCCTGCAGTACCACCAAATCCACCACCTGCATCATATACAGGAATAATTGGTTGTTCCCAAGCTGTGTTGTTAACTGCATTACCTTCTTGGTTGTTACCAATTCTTGGATTGTCTTTAAAGAAGAATGATAAGTTTTCACCAAAACGGATATTGTTTTTAACGTTAAATGTTGTGTTAACACGAGCAGTATAACGCTTTAAATAAGTGTTTAATAAAGTACCTTCTTGATCGAAGTAGTTTAAAGAGAACAAGTATGATGATTTATCAGAACCACCAGTTGCAGTCACAGTATGACTTGTAATTGGAGCTGGTTTGAATAATTCATGGAACCAGTCAGTACCTTGTTTGTTCGCAGGAACAATTAAGAAAATACTTCCTTTAGAATAGTCATTGTTGTATAAAGTTTTATCAACAGTACCATTATATCCAGAATTAGAACCATACTTAATGTAGTTAGGTAATACTGGAGATTTACCAGTACCATATTGACCAGATACAACGTTGCCGTTTGCATCTACTTGACCTGAGTTCTTAGCAGCTAAGAAATACAAATCAGCCATTCCTTGAGGATCTAACTTATTCCATACGTTTCCTTGCTTAACAGTTTGGATACCGTAGAAAGATTCGTAAGTGATGCTAGCTTTACCTCTACCTTTTCTAGTTGTTACAATGATAACACCAGCAGAACCACGAGCACCATAGATAGCCGCTTGACCATCTTTTAATACTTGTACTGATTCGATATCTGATGCAGATAAATCACGTAACATACCTAAATCACCAGGAGCAGATTGAACTCCGTCAATGATTACTAATGGTGTAGAGTTACCGAATGAAGTAATACCACGTACAAATACGTTACTTCCTTCACCTGGGCTACCAGAACCAATAATAGATACACCAGATGCTTGACCTTGCAACATTTGCTCAGCTGTTCCTGTAGGTACAGACTTCATGTCTTTTACATTAACTACAGAAACCGCACCAGTGATTTCTTTTTTCTTTTGAGCTGTGTAACCAGTTACAACAATCTCATTCAATTGAGAAGACTCTTCATTAAGAGCAATTCTAATTGTGTTTTGAGAAGCAGGAACTGAAACAGATTTTGTTGAGTAACCAACAGAGCTAACTGTTAAGTTTACTGCTCCAGAAGCATTTACAGCAAATGATCCGTCTTCGCTAGAGATGCCAGCGACTTTGGAACCATTAACTGTGATAGTAGCACCAGCAACGACTTTACCGTCGGTAGCTGAAACTACTTGTCCTTTGATGGTTCTTGATTGCGCGTTCGCAATAAGACCCAATAACAACAAAGGAACCGTAATTAAACGTAGGAATTTTCGCATAGTGTTCGGGTTTGATTTTAAAATATTAATACAATCGTACATCAATTATATAACAGTTTCTTAACAATCGCAAACGTTTTCGTTATTTTTTTATAACATTTTTAATTAATGTGTACTTTTTACACTAACAGAAATTAGTTGTTGTGTAATTTTTACACATACAATAAGGCTATTTTGTTCATAATCTGCACTTTATTAAAGAATTATGTCTACCTTTTTTGTGAAGAGACTACAAATTAAATTGAATGAAAATTAAAATTCAAGAATGGGATGTGTATAGCTTAGGTGATCATGCAATTGTATTTTCATTGGAAGCGAAAGTGGATACAAATATTGTTCAATGTATTACTGCATTAGCCACTTTTATTAAAGATAAAAACATAAATGGAATTATAGATATCATTCCCTCCTATCATACATTAACAGTTGTATATAACATAGTACAATTCTTAAACCCAAATACAAATGCGCGCGAACAACTCACTTTATTTAGCAATAATTTATTGATTGATTTTTTAAATCAACATAAGACTAAAACCAAGCATCAAAATTCAATTATTAAAGTGCCTGTTTGCTATGACATATATTTTGGATTAGACATCGAAAATTTAAGTGTGGCAAAAAATATTTCAGTTGAAGAAGTAATCAAAATACACACATCTACAATTTATGAAGTGTATAGTATTGGTTTTTTACCTGGATTTACTTACATGGGAATCGTTGATGAAAAAATACAAATGGCTCGTCATGAAAAACCGAGAATGAATGTATTAGCTGGAAGTGTTGGTATTGCAGGATTACAAACTGGAATTTATCCAACCAATAGTCCAGGTGGTTGGCAAATTATTGGCAGAACACCATGGAATATTTTTAATAGGGAAGAAACAATTTTAACAAAATTCAAAGTAGGTGACTTAGTTCAATTTTACTCAATTGATAAAAATGAATTTGATAAAATGAATGAACATAAATAATTACTATGTCAATCAAAATAATTAAAAAAGGATTATCAGATTCTATACAAGATAATGGAAGATATGGCTATCAACATTTAGGCATACAACCATCAGGATGCATGGATATAATTTCGGCATGGTTGGCCAATAAAATTTTAAATAATGATTTGAATAATGCTGTTTTTGAATTGCACTTTCCTAGTAGTCAATTACTTTTTGAAAATGATTATACTATTTGTATTACTGGCGCCAATTTTGTACCTGTGATTAATGACAAGAGTATTGAATTAAACAAACCGATACATGTAAGCAAAAATGATATTCTCACCATGTTCCAACCCATTGAAGGAAGAACTTGTTATATTGGAATTCATGCGCAATTAACTGATCCATTATGGTTAGGCAGCCATTCCTTTTCTAAAGAAACTATCCAAAAAGACGTCCTCATTAATTTTAAAGCGAATAATAAAATGGATACTCAAAACATTGAGTCCAACAAACAGCTGATTGAAGAAATGCAAAAATGGGTATTTGATCACCACGCTCCTATTCATATTATACCAGGTCCAGCTTGGACTCATCTTAGTAATGTATCCTTAAATGCATTACTAACCTATCCTTTCGAAATTACTACGCAAGCGAATAGAATGGGATTTAATATTTCAGGACCTAAACTAACTTTAACAATTGAAAATAATTTTTTATCCAGTGGTGTTACTCGAGGTACACTTCAATTATTACCCAACGGCGATATCATTGTTTTAATGGCCGATCATCAAACCATTGGTGGATATGCCAATTTAGGTCAAATAATTTTGGTAGATTTACCAAGGTTTGCACAATTTAAAACGGGTCAATCTTTTAAATTCGAGTTAACTAGTTTAGAAAATGCAAATCAATTATACCGAAACATTTATGAAAAGTTTCAGCATTGATATTAATTGTGATATGGGAGAAGGTGTTGGCAATGAAGCCGACATTATGCCTTTTATAAGCAGTGCTAATATATCCTGCGGATTTCATGCAGGTAGCCAAGATACCATAAAAAGAACCATTGAAATTGCACAGCAATATAACGTAGCCATCGGAGCACACCCTGGATACAATGATAGAGCGAATTTTGGACGAATCTCACAATACTTAACCATTTTAGAATTTGCCGAATTAATTGCCGAACAGTTTTATGCATTTGAAAAAGTGGCCATCCCTATGGGTGCAAAAATTAATCATATAAAATTACATGGTGCATTATACAATGATTGTGCAAGGGATACAAATCTTAGCAAAATTTTTATTCAAACCATTCAAGCAATAAATCCACTACTTACAATTTACGGATTAAGTGGTAGCAATACCATACAGCAAGCCATTTTACTAGGACAACCTTTTTCAAGAGAAGCATTCGCTGATAGAACTTATCAAAACAATGGACAACTAACACCAAGACATTTAGAACATGCTATGATTGAAGATGCAAATAATGCAAGTGCACAAGTAATAAGGTTAGTGAAAGAAAATAAGGTTTCAAGTATTCAAGGAGACGATATTGATGTACTAGTAGACACTATTTGTATACATGGAGATGGTATACATGCAATTGAATTTGCAGAACGATTTTATGACGATTTAAAAAAAAATAATATTGAAATTAAAAACAAATAAAGAGATAAATCCTAGCAGCATGAAATCCATGACTGGATTAAGTTTAGGAGCTGCATTTTTAATGGCTAATTCCTCAATCGGTCCTGGCTTTTTAACACAAACATCATTTTATACTGAACAACTAGTTACCAGCTTTGGATTTGTAATTTTAATATCTATTCTCCTAGATTTTGGCGCACAATTAAATATTTGGAGATGCATTACTTTAAGTGGTATGCGCGCGCAGGAAATCGCAAATGAATTAATTCCCGGCCTAGGTCATATTCTTTCAATCTTGGTTGTGCTTGGTGGATTTGCTTTTAATATTGGTAATATAGCAGGATGTGGATTAGCATTAAATCTTCTTACTGGAATTTCATTTGTTCAAGGAGCCATTATTAGTGGCATGATTGCAATTCTTATATTTTGGATACAAGAAATTGGCAAAATGTTAGATATCGTCACCAAGTATTTAGGGATTATAAAAATTGGCTTAACCTTAATCATTGTCTATGCCGCGCACCCTCCTATTTTACAGGCAGTGCACCATACATTTGTTCCAGAAAAAATATCCTTACTAGCTATTGTTACTATTGTAGGTGGTACGGTTGGAGGCTATATTACTTTTTCAGGTGCTCATCGATTAATAGATGCAGGCATTAGTGGACCCGATCAAATAAAATTCGTAACAAAAAGCGCCGGAACAGGGATTATAATTTCTTCTTTCATGCGCTTTATATTATTCTTAGCTGCTGTAGGAATTGTTAGCCAAGGAATTCACTTAGATGCTAATAATCCTGCGGCTACAGTGTTTGAATCAGCAGGAGGAAGATGGGGATTATTCATTTTTGGAATTGTATTATGGAGTGCGGCTATTTCGTCTGTAATAGGCGCATCCTATACTTCTTTCAGTTTCATAAAACATGTAAAATCAAATATAATAAAGAAAGAAAAAACAATTATTACTTTGTTTATTGTAATATCTACTTTAATATTTGCACTCGTTGGCAAACCAAAGGAGTTGTTGCTAATGGCTGGATTATTAAACGGATTTATCCTTCCATTTGCATTGGCAATCATGCTTATAGCGAGTCGTAAAATTCCAGCACTAAAACAATTTAAATATCCATTGTGGATTGAATTAAGTGGATGGGCAGTAGTATTACTTATGGGATCAATGAGTGTATTTGCTGTAATCGAAAAAGTGACAAGTAAGTAATTTGTTACTATTTATTCTCTCCTGCATCTAACATTTCCATCTTATTTTCCTTCGGCTTAAAACCAAAATTATACCTTAAGGAAATACCCCATCTGCGAGAATCTGTTTCTCTATATCCTACTGCATTTTGTGTGCCTTGATGTAAAGTGAAGTTATTTTTATTCGTAAATAAGAAGTCATTATAACTTGCAGTAACTATTAATTTTTTCTTTAAAAACTGGCGATTAATTGATGTATTCAAGGAACCAAAATCAGAAAGCTCATAAAATTGTTGTTGTCCACTTAAACGCCAAAATCCATTTAACGTAATAGTAGATAACCCGTCTAACTTAAAGGATTGAAAAGTGAAAATAGTCCAGGTACCTTTATTAAACGAAATAGGCTTGCCTTCATATAAACCATTATAGTCATTGCGATTATACTGAGTTCCAAGGACTGCGAAATATTTTTTTCCTGGAGGAATTACCCCAATAATTCTAAAATAAGTTTCTCTACTTTTTCCAAGGTTGTCATAAGTCCTGTAACTAATTTGTTTATTAGTAGGCGATTGATAAACCACATTAGTAAATATGTCCTTAGTCTCATTGATTCCATATGCAAATAATGGCTTATCATCCACGCTAATATTTGCCTCATAATTGGTGGTGAATTGAGGCTTTAAATTAGGATTACCCACTTCATATAAAAACGGATCAATATACTTTGCAAATGGATTTAAATAATCATAGGATGGTCTGCTAATTATTTTTCGATATACTAAAAACCCACGCACTTCATATTGCATGATATTGATAATTTTTCTACTCAAATACACATATGGAAATGCATCAGCACGATTCAAAGAGAAGGTAGTATCCTTTGGCACCAATTGGTGCCCTTCCATAATAGTTTGCTCCACCCTAGTACCCACTTTCAATACAATTGGACCCCATGTTTTTGACCCCTGTATATAAGCTGCATTAATTTGTTCGGTATAATGAAAACTATTAGTTCTAAAAGGATCTGGAGCGGTTACACCTGCAATTGTTTTGGTATAACTAGAGTGATTATTAAAATTCAGCGTTGATGTTTTAAAGCCAGCTTCCATACTTAATCCTAACCATTTTTTCTTAATGTCAGATTGATAAGTAAAATAATTTCTATCTGTGCCATAGGTCCCATTCCCATTTGTATTCGAGTTACTTCCAAGCAAATTGTTATTATATACTTGACTAGTATTACTATTGGAGAAATTATAAGACAAATCATTTATCCACTCTCCTCCCGTTGAATCCAATTTTAATTTTGCTCTAAAGGATTGATTAATAAAATTATTTGTACCGTTATTTTCTACTAAGGATTTTAAATCACTTATATTTTTATTTAATGACAACACATTTACATTGGAGGAATTCAAAGTAGTATTATCTGATTTATTTTGGCTCATTCTACCATCATAATTCAAATCCCATTTATCTTTGAAAATTTTTCCAAATCCGTAGCCCAAATTAATTGCATTATTGGGAGAAGTCGCTCTTGCATTTTGCTTTAATAAGGTATCAATAGTTATAGTTCTGTCCGTATTAGTAATGGTGTAGCCATCGTTATTACTATATTGGGCATTCACATAGGAATTTAGTTTATCATTGTTATTTGCCAAATTAAATCCAATGTATTGATTGCCATAAACCCCCTGTCCAAAGCCTGTATTCACTGATCCATTCATACCCAATTTAATACCTTTCATTAAAACAATATTCACAACACCTCCGCCTCCAGAGGCGTCGTATTTTGCCGATGGGGTTCTTATTAATTCAATTTTTTGTATGGCATTAGGTGGCAAACTTTTTAAAAGAATGGCAATATCAGCAGCACTCATTTTTAAATCCCTACCATTAATTTGTACCGCTGCTGGTGATAATCCATTTAAATAAACATTACCATCCTGATCAATAAATACACCAGGTGTTTTTTCGACCGTCTCATATGCATTGGTACTACTTGCCGCCAAAGGCTCAGGATCCACTACCGACTTATCGTCCTCCTGACGTATCAATGGCTTAGATGATTTTACTACTACTTCATTTAACATTGCATTGCTTTCCTTTAACACAATGGTCTGCGTTAAATCATTCGTAAAAGAAAAAACGGTGTCTGTAATTTGATAACCCACCCAGCTGCTACGGAAAAAATAAGATTTAGTAGTATCTAATTTTAAATGAATTATTCCAACCGAATCTGCTATGACGCTACTTGCTTTTTGTACATTAAAATTTTCCTTTTGCTTCAATTTTTCATAGTACATGACCACAGCCAAACTAAAAGGTTTGCCATTTTTATCGGCCACTTTTATAGCCGCCAAATTAGCTTGTGCAAAGGCGTGATTTACAAAAAATAAAAGCCCTAAAATGAATACCCCTAACTTATAATTTCGCATATGTGGAGAATAGCGGGTTCGAACCGCTGACCTCTTGCATGCCATGCAAGCGCTCTACCAACTGAGCTAATTCCCCTTAAAGGGTGCAAAGCTACGGTTTAAGGCAAAAGAAAGTCATTATTGTTGAAGGAAAAGTGCACCTATTGGATAAACGGCGAAATAGTGAAATGAATGCCGAAAAATATATTTAGATTTTATTATTCCAACACAAATTTTACGACTCTTTGCAAAGAGTCATACTTGATGGTAGAAAATAATTTATCAACTGGAATTTCTAAGGTATAATTTAATTTAGCTAGCACGATAATAGTGTCCCCTTTCATTTCATATACTGGCCCAAAAATAGTATTTATTTCACCTGTTTTAGAATCAGCTATTGAAGTTTTGTTTATTGTTGGCACCAAGCTAGAAACATTTGATTTTAACACTCCTAAATTAACAGTAATCAACTTGCCTGCAAA
>CANCEU010000020.1 GCA_947375185.1 Chitinophagaceae bacterium | reverse complement strand
GGCGCCATATAGGCCGGATAGTCTTGCGCTTTTGGGCTTTTGTTTCCTGCTACTCGATAAGGGGTTGCATTACAATTTTGCAACCAGCCATTCGTCGGATTAATACTTTGAACAATTTCATTTAATGTATGTACTCCTTGCCACTCCGTTGCTTTTACACTTCCATCTACTGGCCTTGTGAAATCATATTGAGTGCTACGTTTTGGCATAAAATTTCCATGCCAATAAGCGATATTGCCATCGGCATCGGCATACACGGTATTATTGCTATTATTAGCTAATAAATTTAAGGCCGTTTTGTACTGCTTTAAATTTTTTGCTTTGGTTCTTGTCCAACACTCTAGTAAAGCATTTAAAGAACGATTGTTTTCGCGAAGGCTTAACCATTTTCCATCCTTGGATCCCATAATGGGCCCGTGATGTGTTTTATAGGTAACAAAATTAGTATGACTGCCAATTATAGGCAGATTGGGCCCTTCCGTTTTTTCCATATCAATAGTAATGGTTCTTTCTATTACAGGTAGCCATTTATTTTCATATAAATAAAACCATTTTCCATTTTCTTGTTTTACTGTTTCTGCATACACATCGGCTACATCGGCGTAACTACTTGTATGCATCCAGCCAGCATGTTCATTAAACCCTTGGTAGATAAACATTTGACCCCAAGTAACTGCTCCATATGCATTTAGTCCTTCTTCACTCACCATATGCATTTCGGATCTAAAATAAAAAGGAACATGGGGATTGATATATAAAAGGGCATTGCCATTTTTACTGTGCTTGGGTGCTATGGCAAAACCATTGGATCCTTTTAAGGTTTTTTCTTCTACCGCATAATCATCAACAGTATAAGCATCATTTGCCGCCCATGCATTTTTATTTTGCATTAAAAATGTGGTTGATTTTTTTAAGCTGTCTTTATTGTTTTTAAACAAGGGATCCTGTGATACATAAAAATCCAACACATCTTTATGCTTAATGCCACCATACCTAGTAGGAGAAACACTACCATCAGTCCACATTAAATGATACCAGGGTTTAAAATAAGTAATCACCTTGGGATGTTCGTTTGGATGCTTGTATAAATAATAGTTAATCCCATCGGCATGGGCAATTAATAATTTTTTAAACCATTCGGGACTCTTGTTAAAATCTTTGATTGCTTCACTACTGTCTTGAATAAGTTTCATCATTAAGTCATCATAACGATTTCCCCAACCTCCTTCACTACTTCTGCCCAACATTTCTAAATAATTGGCCTCAATATGTGAAAAGTTTTCTTCGCACTGTGCATACATTAAACCAAACACTGCATCTGCATCGGTCTTGCCATAAATGTGTGGAATACCCCATTCGTCTCTAATAATGGTGGTTTGCGCTACATGCTTTTCCCATCTTGCTTTTTCGGCAGCATTATTGTTGGATGATTGCCCAAAACTAAAAGTCAAACTAAAAAGAAATAGGGTACTGAAAATGATTTTATATACTGGTTTCATAATGATCGGTTAAGTGAGTTCTTAAAGTTAAGTAAAATAAAAAAGCACAACCATAATGATTGTGCTTTTTTATAGAGATCACTTTTAAAGCGAATGTCAACGTTAATTTTTAAACTAGTCCCCAAGTTTTCATTGTCGCTAAATTGATTTTAGCACATTCAAGTGGAGTTCTATTTTGGTAAGACTCTTGTTCAATGATAAAGTGTTTTGCACCACTTACTTTTTTGGCAAGCAAGCAAAGCATTTTAGGATCAACCACGCCATCTCCCATAGTGGTACTATCATAACCATCATTCATCTCCCCTTTACCAGCCGATTTAATTTCATCTTTCACATGCAATGAAGGGAAACGACCATGGTATTTGTCAATCCATTCTTTTGCTCGACCACCGCTTCCATACATATTTCCAAAATCTAGTTGCTGTATTACTAAATCAGGATTGGTATGCTTAATGATTAAATCATAAATAGGGGTGTCATTAATTTTTTCTGTGAATTCAAAATCATGATTATGATATCCAAATTTCATTCCTTGTTTTTTACATAACTCGCCCGACTTATTAAATACTTCCAATTGATACATTAATCCATCGTAACTATGACGTAGTTTTTCATCCATCCAAGGACTAATCACAAATTCTTGTCCCATAGTAGCAGCATCATCAACTGTGTACTTCCACGCATCTGAAAAATCATTTTTTGATTTATCAAAATGTGTTGCATTCATTACTGTGTGGCCACTTGGCATGGACAAGCCTAAGTCGGATAAAATCTTTTTGAATTCAATAGCTGTATGGCCATAAAATTTTCTGTTTACATAGTTGGCATGCTCAACATATTGGTAACCCATATCAGACAATGCTTTTAGGGTTTCCAATGGTTTTTTAAACATGTCGTCTCTTACCGAGTACAATTGAATTCCAATGAGTGACTTTTCTTTTGTACTTGTTAGCACTGAAGCTTCCACAACTCTTGGTAAAAAGCTGGCACCTACTATCGCCAAAGTGCTATTTTTCAAAAATGATCTTCTTGAGTTTTTCATAAGCAATCGTTTAGTTATTAAACTTACTAATTAATCTTTAACATTTGTGTTTTTGATTGGTTTTATATCTAGCCATTCAGTACGATCCAATTGACGGTTACCTGTAATAGTTTCATTTAAATTATCGGCATTATATAGGCGACCATTTTTCATTACTAATTTGATACTATTTGTGTTATGAATATCAGTTAATGGATCTTTATCCAAAATGATTAGGTCAGCTAATTTGCCAATTTCAATACTTCCTAAATCCTTATCCAATCCAAGCCCTGTTGCACCTTGTATCGTTGCTACTTTTAAGGCGTCATGTGTTCGCATTCCGCCGGATTGCATTGACCAAACTTCCCAATGGTATCCAAGTCCTTGTAATTGACCATGACTTCCAATGCCAGCTAAACCACCAGCATCTACTAAATTTTTCATACTAATAGCATGCTTTTGAAATACATGCTCCTCTGGTAAAAACCAGGTAGCTCTGCGACGTGATTTAGATGCAAGCTCTTCATAAGGAGTAAAGTATTGCATTTTTTCGTCGTGGTATGGGTTTGCATTTTCATAATAATAATTTTCAGCCCAAGGGCCACCATAAGAAACTAATAATGTTGGGGTTACAATCATTTTTGATTTTGCAATGGTATTGATGACATCATTATATAAAGGATAAATAGGAATTGCGTGTTCATGACCAGGATAGCCATCTAGTAAATTGGTCATATTTAATTTAAAATCAAGTCCACCCTCGGTTGTTGGCATTAGCTGTTGATTTTTAGCAGCTTGAATAACCCATTGTCTTTGTTTTCTATTGCCTACTAAATACATTTTAATGTACTTAGTATTAAAGTATTTAGAGTATTGAGATAATACCGATTCCGCTTGAGTTGAATCTTTTAAATTATATGACCAGTATCCAACACCAGGACCTGTTGAATAAATTCTTGGTCCAACCATTGTACCCGCTTCTACCATATCACCATATGTAAGTACATCTGTAGTTGCCGTTTGTGGGTCACGTGTTGTGGTCACACCGTATGCTAAATTTGCTGCATACACCCATGCTTGATTTTTGTGTATACCCCAACTAGGCCACATATGTGCATGGGTATCAACGAAACCTGGAATAATTGTTTTACCTGAAACATCCACCACTTTTGTATTAGTTGCTACAACTATTGAACCTGACTTACCAATTCCTTTTATTCTGTTGTTGACAATATATACATCACCTCCTTCAATAATTTCATCACCGTTCATGGTAATGATTTTAGCATTTTTTAATAATACCGAACCTGTTGGAATGTCTTTTTCGTAATATACATTTACCCATTGTTCTGTTGCTTTAAACTTAGGAGTATCTTTTTTATCGTTCTTCTTAGCTAAGCTTTCTTTGCTAGTAGAATCCTTTTTAGTGGTATCATTTTTTGCTGCATCTTTTAATGCGTCCTCAGCTTTTTTAGCAATGGCTAAACTATCATCAAATGCATAACTTTTATCAATATCATATGTAAAATGTGCCGCACCTAAACTCCAATGAATTATTTTTCCATTTGCTTCCCAACTTGGAAATTCACCTCCAATTTCGGTCAATAGTTTACTTGGGAATGCAGCATTCTTAGCATCCGCAACGGATATATCTACTAATTTTCCAGTTTGTGGAATAGTAACATAATAGATATTGTTATTTACTTGTGCAATAGCTGCCTTTCCCAATGGAGACATTAAAATGCTAGCAGCATTGGATGGAGGATTGTTTTCTTTTGCAGCTTCGTCCAAATCTTCGGCAAGTATTTGTGGTAACATACATGGGTCGCCCGCCGGTTTTCCATTATGTTGAGGGACACTTCCAAATGTGGTAATGCCCGTAATTTTTGCAATTTCTTTTTCATCACTACCATCCCATTGAATAGACAATAACTTTCCATTGTTGTTTAAATAAATCCTGTTTTCATTATTGACAAAATGAGCATTGGATCTCCCGTTGGCTTTATCAATTACATGAATTTCACCATTCGATAAATCCAACCAACAAATTTCATCTTCATCATCATTGTAGGTTGGATCTTTTGAGTCTAAAAATTTTTGTGAAGTAGTTCTATTAAATACTAATTTTTTTCCTGTTGGATCAACCGTAATGCCTTGATAAAGTGCATTTTGTTTGGTGATTTCAATCTCTTTGTTGGTAACTAAGTCAATGCTATGAATGCTACCGCCTTTAGTACTCCAGGTAGCAAAATAAATTGTTTTGCCATTAGGGCTCCATGCAGGTTGTGCTTCAGTAAAATTATTTTTTGTGATTCTTTTAGGAATTCCATTTGGATATTCCATAACATATAAACGATTTAAAACCGTAAATATTAATTTTTTTCCGTCAGGAGAAGGCACTGCATCCCTTATTTGTGTTGCTTTTGCAGCGATGGTATCTTTAACCGGGTATTTAAATAATACTTCTGCACCCATTTCGATAGTAGCATCCACAGTGTAACTAATTTCTTCTTGACTAGCTGATTCAATATTTATTTTATGAATTTTTCCACCATAGGAAGTGATTAAAAATTTACTGTCTGGCGTAAAAGTCATTGCAGGCAAAACGCCTAACACAGCAATGGATTCTTGATCATCTCTTTGAACTGGGTAGGCTAACCAATTTTCTTCACCAGTCATTAGATTTCTTTTTACTAAACCAGTTTTGTCTTCGAATCTTGAACCATACACTAACCATTTACCATCTTTGGATAACACCGGTGTAAATGCAGAACCATAACGGGAAGCAATAGTGCGGGTGTTTCCTTTTTCACGATCATAAACACCAATGCTATATTGAGGAAGCATTGCGTTGTAGTTCCATGCGCTAATTCTAGATGAATAATAAATATATCTTCCATCTGCACTAATGGCAGGATCAATTGTTTTTAAATTTGCTGGCGTTGAAATTAATTGAGTTCCAGCACCACCATTTTTATGCATCAAATATAATTTGGTATTACGACGCCCTTTTGTATACACAATGTAATTTCCATCGGGCGTATAGATAGCACCTGGAAAATTTTGATTGTTGTCATCTGTTAATGCAATGGTATCTTTTTTCTCGGTATCGATATACCATAAATTTTCTGCACCACTTCGATCAGATATAAATAAAATACGTTTTCCATCTGGGCTAAAACTTGGATGATTATCATATGCAAGACCCTTAGTTATTGGAGTGGCTTTACCTCCTTCCATTGGCAGGGTATAGATATCACCCATTAAATCAAACACCAAGGTTTTGCCATCGGGGCTAATGTTTACGGAAGTCCAAGTACCCTCGTTGGTTTTTAGAGGTATTGCTCTTGTAGCTTTTAGGGGCAGTCCTTTAAAATTCGTGAAAAGGGTACTGTCTTTTTTTGTGCTATTTTGGGCATTCGCAATTGTCTGCATTAAACCAATTGCCAAAACAAGCATCAAACTATTTAATCTCATAACTTATATATTTTAATGAAAGTTAGTAAAATGGCCTCTTAGTACCGAAATTTTCAAGCCAATTAGTTGCCGTTCATCCATTCATCCTTTTGTTAGTATAATTATGACCTCATTTCCATCATTATAACCACTCTTTTACGAATTGAATCGTATTTTTATATTATGATTAAAAAGACAATTTTAGCCCTTATCATTACAGGAACTTTATTGGTTTCTTTAACCGCAAAATCGCAAGCGGTAACCATTGATGGAACCATCATGGATAGTATATTAAAAAGAACGCTAACTTCCGCAACTGTTTCTTTGGCAAAAGCAAAGGATTCGTCTTTGATTAATTTTACAAGAGCGGATGAGGATGGGTATTTTCAAATTAAAAATGTAGCCCCAGGCAGGTACCTTTTATCCGTTTCCTATGTTGGTTATCAGCATTTATGGTTGGGGATTAAGGTAGGCGCGACCGAAAAATTATCCCTAGGGAAAATTTATTTAGCAGATGCAAGTCAAACTTCAACGGTGACAGTTACTGCTAGACGCCCACCAGTTGTAATAAACGGAGACTCCATAGAATTTAATTCTGAAAATTTTAAAACAGTTCCCAATGCAGTCGTAGAGGATATGTTAAAAAAAATGCCAGGAATTGAAGTTGATAAAGCTGGTGCTATTACCATAAATGGAAAGTCGGTGACCAAGGTTTATGTGAATGGTAAAGAATTTTTTACAGGAGACCCTAAAATGGCTACTAAAAATTTACCAGCAGATGCAGTTGATAAAATACAAGTATATGATCGCAAATCGGATCAAGCCATGTTTACAGGCATCGATGATGGCAATGAAGAAACCGCCATCAATATTAAAACCAAAAAGGACCGTAAGCAATCTACATTTGGAAAAATAAATGCTAGTGCCGGTGTACCAGGTAGGTTCGATAGTCAAGGCAATGTAAATAGAATCAATAATGATGAACAATTTTCATTAATTGGTACTGCAAATAATACCAACAGACAAGCATTCTCAAATAATGATGCATCCAACTTTTCAGGTGGCGGCGGTGGCCGAGGCGGCGGCGGAATGACACTTAATTTTAGTGGTGGTGGAACATCGGATGCAAATACACAAGGTGTAGCGAATACTTATTCACTAGGAGGCAATTATTCAAATGTATTGAATGATAAAAAAATGGATTTTAATACCAATGCGAATGCAAGTGATATTGAAAGAAATAATATAAGTAATGCTTACACTCAAAATTTAACACCAGGTAATTTATTTAATAGAAGTAGTTATTCAAATTCAACTAATAGAAATCAACAAGTAAAACTGGGTATGACCATTGACAATAAGGTTTCAGAAACTTTTTCGTTTAAATATACCCCTTCTATTACTACTCAGCATAATACATCTATTGGTAATTCCAATAGTACGACAATGCTACCTGATGGTACTTTAACCAATGCAACTACGTCCACTTCGTCAAGTGCAACAGATGCATTTAATGTATCAAACACTTTGTTATTAAGAAAAAAATTAGCCAAAAAGGGTCGTACCATTTCTTCTACCCTTACACAAGGATATAATAATTCGCAATCAAACGGAAGTCAATTTACCGATCAGTTATTTTATACTGCTGGAGTAAAAACGAAAGATTCTATTTTAGACCAAAAAAATAATAGAAAAGGGTTGACACAAACTTATTCTGCAAATTTAGTTTATACGGAACCGCTTGGTAAAAAATCATTATTAGAGTTTAATACTTTTGTAAATGTAAATGTCGGATCAACGAGTAAAAAAGTATTTGATAAAAATGGCTCCACTGGTATTTATGATGCACTTAATTCAAGATTAACCAATGAGTACAGCAGTGAATACACATACTCAGGCGGAGGAATGAACTATAGATTGAACCAAAAGAAATATAATTTTTCAACTGGCTTTTCATTACAAGACGCTTATTTGAATGGAGAAAATACATCAGCCAATACTAAAATAAAACATGACTTCAAAGATATCTTACCAAGCGCCATGTTTGTTTATAATTTTTCTCAAACACAAAATTTTAGATTTAACTATCGATCATCTACTACCCAGCCTTCTCTAACTCAATTACAGCCAGTACTAGATCAGAGTAATATCAACAACCAAACTATTGGTAATCCGGATTTAAAAAGAAGCTATACGAATAACTTAAACATGAGTTATTTTTCTACAAAAATATTGGCGCAAAGAAACTTTTTTGCTTTATTGAATGCGCAGTTCATAAACAATTCTATTGTTAATTATGATAGTGTGTTACCGAGTAGAGCTATTTTATCTAAGCCAGTCAATGTAAATGGTGCTTATCGTGTAAATGGTACCATGAATTATGGATTTGGAATTAAGAAAATATATTCTCGTTTCAATTTTGGAATCAATGGAGGCATAAATAATAATATATCCTACTCTAATGGATTATTAAATACCACTTTAATAAAATCAGTTGGACCTAGTTTCACTTACACTTACTCAATGGATGAAATAGTTGACATTAATTTGTCTGCTCGACATAGTTATAGTAATACGAACAACGCCCTGAATGCCGCATTGAATACTAATTATGTAACAAGAGTTTATAGTGCAGATATAACCAATTATTTACCTTTTGAAATTGTATTGAATCAAACTTTAAATTATACCATTAACGAGGGAAGAGCTCCAGGTTACAACACTGCCGTACCCATTTGGAATGCTAGCATTTCAAAATTCTTTATGAAAAATAAGAGAGCTGAATTAAAATTGAGTGCATTTGATATATTAAATAAGAATGTGGGTGTTTCACGAAATGTATCACAAAATCAAATTGTGGATCAATCCTACAATGTGATCAATCAATATTTCCTAATTGGATTTACTTATAGTCTTCAGAAATCTGGATTGACAGGCAATAATGGTCCTGGCGGAGGACAAAGGATGATGATTAGAATGTAATTTTATATAGCCTATATTTACTTTTAAATTATAAAACAACGTTTTTTATGAAAAAAATAATAATTGTATTTGGTCTTGTATTAATGAGTGCTACTTCATTACTAGCACAAATGAAAGAGGGTAAAATTGTCTACGAACGTAAAATTAATATGTGGCGTATGATTACCGATCCAGAAATGCGCACAAGGGTTCCGGAATTTAGAACCGCAAACCTTGAACTTTTGTTCAATGATCATGCAAGTTTATTTCGCTCTGTTCCTGATGACGAAGCGCCAGATCCATTCGCAAATAACGGCGGTGACCGAGGTGGACAGCGTTTTAATTTTCGCATGCCAGAAACCACTACTTATATTGATTTAGCTACGCAAATGCAATATGAATCAAGACCTATGTTTGAAAAAACATTTTTAGTAGTTGACTCTTTAAAGCCTTTGAAATGGAAAATTTCAGAAGAAACAAAAACGATTGCCAAGCATTTATGCAAAAAAGCAACTACTTCGGTGACTGCTCAAACAGTAAGAATGGGAGGGGCCATGAGATTGGGACGTAATAATGCTGCTGCAAATGATAGTACTAAAAAGCCGGATGCCCTTATCACTCCAAAGGAAACAGAAGTGATTGTTTGGTATACCGAAGATATAGCTGCATCGGTAGGACCTGATGTGTACACTGGCTTGCCAGGTGCTATTTTAGAAGTAGATATGGACAATGGGGCGAATGTAACCACTGCTACTGAAGTAACTCAAAAGTATCCTAAGAAAGAATTAACTCAGCCAACCAAGGGTGATAAAATGAACAGGGCACAGTTTCAGGATGCCATGAAAAAATTAATGGAAGACATGCAAAGAGGTGGTGGCATGGGAGGTATGAGAATAAGAATGAACAATAATTAAGTTATTAGATAGGCCTACTTAACGACCATTTCCAACCAATTGCAATGCTGCGTGGCTCCCCAATATAATAGGAGTACGCAGCATTTCCTTTTACGCTAAAGTTTTTGGTAGCCATGGTGGAGTAATAGCTATTGGTAACATTTAATAAGTGAAACCAAAATGTGGATCTTCCTTTAATATAATTGAATCTTACATTCAATATATCAAAGCCTGGATATTGAGTGGTATTGGTTTCATCCATAAAATAGCAAGACTGATGTTGCCATTCAAAAGAAGCAGCCAGGCGCTTGTTTAATTTTATGTTACTACTCAAGTTACTCCAAAAATGAGGGGCTGCGCTCATTTCGTTTCCACTAACATTTACTCCCTTTATGATTGTTGAAATATAGGTATGCTTTGCATTTGTGGCGCTCCAATTCAATTCAATATTATTTGTAGCCCTATATTTTAATTGATATTCAACACCAATGTGTTTGGTCGATCCACTATTTTGATTCAAATTCACACCGTCTGGTTGCCTTGCCGAAATAATTTCATTATTTCCTAGTAGTTGATAAATAGATATTTCACTATACCACTTATGATAATTAACCCATCCTCCAATTTCAAGATTATTAAAAGTTTGAGGTAACAAATAGGGAACTCTTACTGCGTTATATATTTCAGTTATTTGAGGAGGTACAAATCCTTCGCTATAGTTAGCGTAGAGGCCAAAATTATTTTTATTATAGGTGACACCTATTTTTGGAATAACACTCGAAAAATTATTATTAGAACTTGGTGTACCCGAATTTAATAAATTACCAAAACGATATTCAAAATGATCATAACGTATTGCAAGATTTGTATTAAAATTCCTGCCAATTTTAGATATAAAATTTAAATAAATTGCTTGGTTATTTATTTTGGTTTGATAATTGGATACCAAAGAATCTAATGCTGGATAATTGTATCGAGTATATTTTCCAGCGGTAGTATCCTTTACAATATCAATATAATGTGCCTTAAAATTTTGTTGGGTAATATCAGCTGTTGCGCCAATAATAAGCTTGCTACTGATTGGATTAAAAGTTACCATATGCTGAATATCAATGACGTATGCGTTGAATGCATTACTATTTGTTTGCCCCTTAAATTTTGTTGGATTATTCGTGCTAGCTATGGCATAAGTTGGATTTTGATCCATCTCATTGTCTCGATACATAAAGTTGAAGATAGTCGTTGTATTTTCACTCCATTGATAGTTAAGATTTTGTCTAAACCTTAGTGCATTAATTTTTCGAAAAGTAAATGTTTGTAACGAATTAAAATTATGAGATGCAAAATGAATGCTATCAACCGATCCAGTCATTTGTGCGAAGTAATCAATGTATTGTATTGTTTGATAACCCTTCCATTTTCCTGCTTCAAAGTCATGTCGTATACTCAATCCTTTTTTATTAAAATCACTATAATCAACGGGTCCTTTATTTTGAGTCGCATAATTTGCGTTAATTACAAAGCCTCCGTTAGTTGTAGGTATCCCAATATTTAAATCCGATTTAAATAATCCAATTGAATTTACTTGATTGCTAATGTCTATAAATTTATTTGCTTGGGCAGTTTGACTTAATACATTAATAACTCCGCCAATGGCTTCGGCTCCATATAATGCAGATGCAGGCCCCTTTATAATTTCAATTTTCTTTATCGAACTAGTATTTATTTCAATCAAAGCATTATTGCTAAATAGACCACTAGTTCTAATAGGCATCCCGTCTTCCAAATACAGGTACAAACCCTTTAGTGAAATGGGTTGTCGTATAGCCATCATATGTTGTTCGTTACCAATACTTGGCATGTAAACACCACTTACTGTATTTAATAAAAATTCTATTCGACTGGGTTTGATTCTATCAATAGCCTCCGGATGTATGATTGAGATAGCAATTGGTGATTCGGATCTTCTTTCTTTAATTTTATTCGCAGTTACGACAACAGTATTTAATTGGTTAAACAGGCTATCTTGGCTAAACACCATTGCAAAAGGTAATATAACTGCTATTATTAAAAGGCTTAAATAAAACTTCATAAATGCAAATTTAGTTGTTAATTTAGTCAAAGCCTATTTTGGTAAAAAGACTACTAATTAATTATGAAAAGATTATTTATTGTTGCCATGCTTATAATGAGCACAATCATAACAAAAGCACAAGTGGAAAGCATGCAATCGCAGGCAAAAATTATAAATGAATTATTGGAGGATCGATTGGAAAATTTATTACCTAAGCTCATGGATGCTAACAAAATTGATTGTTGGGTGATGGCAACAAGAGAATACAATGAAGATCCGATTGTGAAAACCTTTTTACCTGCCGAATGGTTATCTGCGCGAAGAAGAACCATTTTAGTTTTTTATCGGGATGCTAAAACCAATACTTGCAAAAAGTATGCTATTGCCAGATATTCAGTTGGCAAACAAATTCAAGCTGCCTGGAATCCAGAAAAAAATCCGGACCAATGGGAGGCATTGGCATCACTCCTAGGAACCCTACGTCCTGAAAAAATTGCAATTAATTATTCAGCCGACTTCGGACATGCTGATGGATTAGATTTAACGGAGTACCGTGAGTTTTATAGTCATTTAACTGAAGATGCAAAAAAGAAAGTAATATCTGCTGAACCCTTGGCAGTGGCTTGGTTGGAAACAAGGACAGAAAAGGAAATGGCATATTATCCTACGGTGTTAAAAATCACACATGCTATTATTAAAGAAGGTTTTAGCAATAAAGTAATTAAAGTTAATAAGACAAGCTCCGAAGATGTAGTGTGGTGGTTTAGACAAAAATTGAGTGATATGGGCTTAGGTACATGGTTTCATCCATCAGTTGAAATACAGCGAAGGATTACCAATGACAAGGATGAAATAATACGACCTGGTGATTTTTTACATTGTGATTTTGGAATTTCCTATTTACGCTTAAACTCTGATGTTCAGGAACAAGCATATGTATTGCTTCCAAATGAACAAAGTGCACCTGCAGATTTGCAAGAAGCATTTACCAATACAAATAGACTTCAAGATATATTAACGAGTCATTTTAAAGTGGGCGTAACCGGCAATCAAATTTTAGCATCTTCACTTGCTCAAGCAAAATCAGAAGGTATAATGCCTAGTATTTACACCCATCCCATTGGTTTTCATGGGCATGCTGCCGGAACCACTATTGGCATGTGGGATATGCAAGGGGGTGTACCTGGATCAGGGGATTATAAAATGCATGCCAATACTTGCTACTCTATTGAATTAAATGCATTACATAATTTACAAGGTTGGGATAAACCTGTTCGAGTAGCCTTAGAGCAAAACGGATATTTTAATGGTAGTGAATTTAGGTATATTGATGATCGTCAAACTAAAATTCATACAATTCTACCACAATAGCTTGTTTATTTGGCATCAACTAAAAAGCCGTTCCGAATTTCGGAACGGCTTTTTAGTTCTTTTATTAAAACCAAGAAAATGCTTATACAGTTACAATGCTGTTTGTTGTTCCAAATACATTCGCAGCCTCGGCTTCAGCTGCATCATCATTTAACCATACTTTTTTATCTACAAAATATTTGAATTCATGGGTAGTTTCCTTAGGTAAGTTTACTTCAGCAGAAAAAATTCCTTCCTTCTTTTTGGTCATAGCAACTCCTTTTTTCCACTCATTGTTAAGTCCTAATAATTCTACTTTTTTTGCGTTTGTATTCAAAGTGAATTTTACTTTAACATACTCCTTAGTCTTAAAATATTTCTTTTCAATCATAGTATTTATCTTATGGTTATATTATTAATACTTATGTTTAATAAAAGTAACCCGAATGTGCATACAAATATTTGACTAACAAACAGTATTAATCTTTTATATCTAATATCAAACGATTGCATTGTTTATATAAAAAAAGGTCACTCGTTTTTGGAGTGACCTTTTTTATATTTTAATTGAATAATTATTTTAAAATATAATGTACAATTAAGTAGGTGATAGCAGCTAATACACCACTTACAGGGATTGTCAAAATCCAAGCCCAAAGTAAATTAGTAGTCACTCCCCATCTAACGGCACTTAATCTTTTTGTAGCGCCTACACCAATAATTGAACCTGTAATAGTATGTGTGGTAGAAACAGGGATACCCATTTGTCCAGTAAAGAATAAAGTAAATGCACCAGCTGTTTCAGCAGCAACACCTTCTAATGGTGTAACCTTTGTGATTTTTGAACCCATTGTTTTTACAATTTTCCAACCACCACTCATCGTGCCTAATCCAATAGCTAAATAACAAGCTACTGGCACCCAGCTTGGCAGCTGACCAAAATCCTGAATACTCCCATTGGCAATTAATGCAGCACCAATGATACCCATTACTTTTTGAGCGTCATTACCACCATGACCAATACTAAATGCAGCAGAACTAAATAATTGTAATTTTTTAAACATGTTCGCTACCGTATAGGCAGTTGGAGTTTTTATTTTTTCTACGTAAACATAAATCAACATAAATAATATAGCAGCCCCAATAATTCCGTATTCAATAATTGAATTATCTGCCTTATCCACTTCTTCAGCAAATGTTTTTTCAATATTAAATTTTGCAATCTTTGCTTTTACTTTTGCAACATTCTCGTTTTTAATTGGATAAATTGAATTCATCTCAACAATTGCAGAATCAACTGAAATTTCATGCGCTAAATATTTTTTCAAAGGCTCTTTATATCCTTCTGTTTTTTCTTTAGCAATATCGTATTCTACTTTAGCTTCTTTATTGTCTGGCGCTTTAGCTTCTAAAACAAGAAAGTCATTTGCATTACGGGTTGCATCCTTTAGTTTGCTAGCTGCAGTGTTTTTTAACCAGCCACTATCAGCAGCAACTTTAGCAATCGCATGAGCGCCTAGTTTGTCGTACTTTGATAAGTATGGACTAATATGTTCGTAAGTATCGTTTGCTTTGACAAGTTTTTCTTCGTTCAATTTTAATTTTGCAATTAAAACAGTATCGCCACTATGAATTTTTAATTCGTCTTTTAATGATTTAACTTCTTTGCTATACTTATCGATGCTATAAAACTTTTGAATATTCTCATGCACTTTTGCATCTTCAAATCTATCAAACATTAATATCGTTAAAAAAGTAGAAAGTGAAATAATAGCAAGTCTCCACCAAATATTTCTCATGATAGTTACGACTGTAATAAACACAGAAATGATAATACCAATGATAGGCGCTAAAAAGATAAATAAAACGGTTTTGATAATGGTGTCAGCATCTACAATTTTTGACCAGGAATAATCAATTCCTTTTATCATTAGTGCATGCGCAATTGCTGCACCTGCGAAGCCACCAATCAAAGTATGTGATGACGAGGAAGGGATACCGTACCACCATGTTAGTAAATTCCAAAAGATAGCAGCAAGTAAACCTGAGAAAATTACTGGTAGTGTTATAAAATCCTTATATACTGTTTTACTGATTGAATTGGCTACAGCATGGTCTTTAAAAATCCAATAAGCAACGGCATTAAATAAGGCAGCCCATAGTACTGCTTGTAATGGTGTTAATACTTTCGTAGAAACAATTGTAGCAATTGAATTCGCCGAGTCATGAAATCCGTTTATATAGTCGAATATTAGCGCAAGCGCTATGATGATAATTAATAAGGTCATCTTATATTAAAATTAAGCGTACTTGATAATGATTGATTCGATTACATTTGAAACATCTTCAATTTTATCAGTTGCAATTTCCAACACCTGATAAATTTCTCTTTTTTTGATAACTTCTTTAAAGTCATTTTCTTGTTCAAACAATTTTTCGATGCTCATATCAAAAACGTCATCCGCTTGATTTTCGATGCTATTTACTTTGATCATCGCTTCAGTCATCTCCTTTATGTTTTTCATATTACGAAGACCCATAACTGCTTTCTTAGTTTCGCTGGTGCCTTGTAAAATCAATTCAGCTAATTTGTGAATACCCGTATCATTTGGGTTTACTTTATAGAAATTTATTTTTTTAGCAGAAGCATAGATGTAGTCAGCGATATCATCTAATGAAGTAGCAAGGTAGTGAATGTCCTCTCTGTCAAATGGAGTGATAAAATTTCTTCCTAATTCGGTAAAAATATTATGTGTTAAGTCGTCATTTTTATGTTCTAAGTTTTCTATTTGCGCAAGAATATTTGCTCTAATATCTGCGTCTGGTTCATTTACCATCTCTTTTAATTTTCTACCCATTTCTTGTACATGTTCAGCAACCTCTTCAAATAATTGAAAAAATACTCTGTCTTTAGGCAAGAAGATCTTCATAATTGAATTTAAGTCCATAGCTATGTGTTTTATTTATTATAGTCTCAAATTTCAACTTTTACCTATAAAGTAAGTGTTTTAGTAGATTACCAAATTGTTAACAAATGCAGGCAGTAATTGAATAATGAGGAGGAAAATGAAGAGAAATTCCCCCCATGAATTAAATAAAAAAAGGGAAGCAGTTAACCGCTTCCCTTTGTAAAATCCATAGCTTTCCCCCAAAAGCTAATCGAATTTCACCTTTTATAAACCTTAATTAGGTAATTAAGTGAACTATTGGGTCAAGTAATAGGTTATTTCTTATCTTTAATATATAAAATTAACAAATATAATAAGTTAGTTACCTATTTAAATACTGATAATCAATGCTTTACAAAAATCATATTCGTATACCCCTCTTATTGATTTTGATGATAATTTCAGTCAAAATTGCAAAAGCACAAGGCCCAGATTCAATATATATTGTCCCTAATACACCATTGTTGACGAAAATTATCTCCATTCCAAATTTTCATACAAGTATTAGTTTATCGGAAGAAACTAAAATTATTCCATTAAAAGGAACAATTTTGGCTTCAAATGCACAAGAATTGATCAAAAATGGAGATACTATCTATGTATTTATCGAGCAAACGGGATTTTTATACAAATTGGTGCAACACGATTCAGTTAGCTCTGTTTTTAAAAGACTTGACCATACTGTCAACTTGAACTATAATATAAATTGTAAAAATTTTATATATAATAATGAAATATTTAGTTATGGAGGCTATGGCTTTTGGAAATCAAATGGTCATTTAAGAAAATATAATTTTCAAGACAGTGAATGGGATATCATACCACTGAACAAAGAAATAATCTCTACTTATTTTATATGGTTTTCAGAAGCCCAAGGAAGATTGTATTTGCCTTTTCAACGTATTGTAAATGCTGGAATTGTTGGAGCTGAAAATATTACAGGCGTTCCTATTTATACTAGTTATTATTTAGATCTTAAAACTAAAAAATGGGAAAGGTTGGGTGATTTAGAGTCGGATGTTGTTAAGATTGTAAAAAGTTTACATACTAGTTCCGAGAGCCTGTCTTATGAAAATGGAATCTTATTCATGGGAAATGACGAAACATATTTATTTGACTATGTACATAATAAAGTGTTTAAATCAAAAAATGCCGACCTAAATCAGTTTTTAATTCGAAGACATGCTATGACTAACATGTTTATTTATAAAGATGAAATTTATAGTTACAGCATAGGTAATCAGTCATTGGTAAAGTATCCATTTAGAATTACCGATTTCGAATTGCTGAGGACGGGAATTTGGGGCGCCGAAGCCATTATATTTTACTCCATTTTAGTTATTATAGCGATTGCATTTATTATAATCGGATCTAAGTGGTTTTTTAATCGAAGTGTAAAAAGAAAACTTGAAATATCCCAAATTCAGCTATTAAAAAACAAGACCATTTCACAAGCATTTACTGGCACTGAGGTATCACTTATTAATCTACTTTTATCTTCAACACTGAAAGGGAATGTGGTTGAAATTCATCAAATAAACCACATTTTAGGCATTAAAGACAAAAATATTGGACTTCAGAAAAAAGTAAGAAGTGATGTGATGAAAGCAATAAATGATAAGTATGAATTTATTACACAATCTAATGCCAGCTTAATTGGTAGCAGTAGAAAAGTTGATGATAAACGGTTTTATGAGTATTTTATTACTGATTCTGAGGTAAAAACAATTCAAAGAATATTGGAAAATAACGCTTAGAACTTCCAATTGTCATAGTACTGTCAAATTATCGCATTATAAGCCTAATTAGTAGTTGCAATTATAATGTATAGGCTTAATTCTTCTCAACTTTGTGTTGAAATGAAGAGAAGCCTTTTATCCTTTTTATTGTTTATCCCATCATTAATGTTTGGGCAATTAAGATTGGTACATGATACCTTGCAAATGCAAGGTGATAGTGTAGTGGTTACTGCAAATAGATCGGAGCGCAAATTAAGCAATGTTACAGTTCCTGTTAACATTGTCAATGCAAAGCAAATACAACAAACAGGCGCATTGCGCTTAACTGATATTTTAAAGGAGCAACCAGGTTTAACAATGACTAGCGGATTTGGTGCTGGGGTACAATTACAAGGGCTAAACCCAGACTATACGATTATTTTAATTAATGGTGAACCGTTAGTAGGAAGAACTGCTGGTGTCTTAGATTTAAATAGAATTGCATTAGGCAATATCAAAAAAATAGAAATCGTTAAAGGCCCTTCCTCAAGTTTATATGGGAGTGAGGCAATGGCAGGTGTTATTAATATTATTACAGATGCAAGTACTTCTATCCCATTACAAGCATCTTTAAGATATGGAACTTATCAAACTATTGATGCGGGTGTAAATAATGCGATTGCCACTAAATCGATTTTTTATCAAGGCTTCTACAATTATTTTACGACAGATGGATATAGCATTCGACCAAATAGTACGAGTCGAGTAACCACACCAATTGAAAGGTATTCCATTAATCAGCAATTAAAATGGAATTTATCAGACAATACGAATTTAGCTTTTGGAGTAAGGGTTACGGATGAAAAAATTAAAAATGACATTTCTGTCAATAATGGTGGTGCAACTATTACCTCAAGTGGTAATGAAAATAATACTGATCAAAACTTTAACCTTAGTTTAAACCAACGATTTTCAAATAATTTGAAAACAAGCTTTAGAGGATATTTTACCGAATACAATGCAAAACAGGATTTGGTGACATTGTCAGGTGACCCCTATTACGATTTATTAAACCATCGTTTTCAGCGTGTTGAAAATCAAACAGATTGGAATGTAAATAAGCGATTGAATTTTTTATTTGGTGCCGGTGCAGTTTGGGAAGGGGTGAAAAGCACGAGATATGATAGTGAAAAAGTAAGAAAGAATAACTCAATACAATATGGTTTTACACAATTGGAGTGGACTCCAGTTCAGAAATTCATTTTGATTGGTGGTATAAGATTTGATAAAAATGAAGCGTATGCTTCAGCGTTTAGTCCGAAATTATCGGCATTGTACAAGGTGAATGCAAAACATAAAATCAAATTGAGTGTTGGCGAAGGATTTAAAGCTCCTGATTTTAGACAAATTTATTTAGACTTTACCAATGCTGCTGCTGGAGGATATAGTGTATTTGGTACAGCTCAAGCACAGCAGGTGATTAATCAACTAGCATTAAAAGGTCAAATAGGTACTTTGTATGATAGCTATTATCAATTGAAAGCATTAAAGCCAGAATATTCAACAGGGATGCACCTTTCATGGGATTATGAACCCAACGCTAATAACTTTTTTAGTGTCCAATTTTTCAGAAATGATATTAGTAATTTAATACAAGTTCAACAGGTGGGTGCTTATATGACTGGTGCACAAATATTTAGTTATTTAAATATTGGCCGTGCATATACTCAGGGAATTGAGGTTGAAGCAAAGCATAAAATTTATAATCATATCATTATTAGCGGCGGCTATCAATATTTAGAAACTGGAGACAAGGATCAAATTGATCAAATTAAAGCAGGTAAAGTTTATACAAGAGATGCAAATGGGTATAGTAAATTGTTAAGCCTTAGTGATTATGTGGGTCTTCCTAATAACAGCAAACACAAAGCTCAATTCAAAATAAATTATTATCATGACAATGGCTTGTTCGCAAATGTCAGAGTAATGTATCGCAGCAAATGGGCTGTAAATAATACCAATGGAAATGAAGTTTTTGACAAAGGTGATGAATTTGCGAATGGATATGTTTCCTTGCATACCTCAATTGGGAAAGATTACAAAAATGGATTTACTACACAATTAGGATGTGACAATATCACTAATTATGTTGATGCAGCGAATCTTCCCAATTTACCAGGAAGAACATTTTACGCTACCATTAAGTATCAAATTTTTAAAAAATAACATAAAATATATATCATGAAAAAAACAGTTCAATCTATCGCTTTATTCATTATTGTTTCAACAAGCATTATAGCCTGTACTAAATCTGATACCGCTACTGTGTTGCCTGTAACTGCAGTTACTGTTCATGACATTCCAGCAGATACGGTTGTTGGTTTGAGTGCTCAAGGTATACCTATCACAAATGGTAAGTATACATTTTATAGTTTAGAAAAAAATGCAATTGTACCTAATACCGATAGTGCTACTACAAAATGGGATATTGCATTTATGGCAACCAGAATTATTACCAATGGTGGTACCAGTGGAACAGGTTTAGGCGGCGCATTTGTATATACTGGTTTATTTGATGGATTAACATCAATTCCAACAGATTCAGTTTTCAAAACTGACAATGCGCCAACTTCATATGCAATCACAACAGGAAGTGGAAAGGGATGGTATACTTATGACGGATTAAATAATTTAATTACACCATTAGCGGGCAGAGTATTAGTCATAAAAACTGCTTCAGGTAAATATGCTAAAATGGAAATTCTTTGTTATTATAAAGGAGGTGTAACCTTACCAGCAACTGCTTCTGATGCCGATAAATTAAATAAGCAACGTTATTATACATTTAGATTTGCTTATCAACCAAATGGCACTAAGACGTTCTAAAAAATGATTCTTCCCCCCGAAAAAAGGGATCCCAATTGGGATCCCTTTTTTGTTACTTCAACTTTAAAACTTTTTAATTATCGTTCTAATTTAAAATCTTTATCAGTAGCTGGTCTTATTGGCGCATTGGCAACCTTATATCCAGTACGATACATCCAATCTGCCATCTTTTTTAACTTAGGATAATTGATATTTTGCGCATTGTCAAGTGGCGTGTGGTAGTCTTCATGTAATAAAGAAGTATACATGATGGCTGGTATCCCTAATCTTGCATATGGTAAATGGTCACTTCTAAAATACCAACCTTCTACGTGTGTTACTTTATCGTAAGTAGAGTCTAATTTAAATTTAGGCCCCTCATTATTTGCATCCATTACCATTTTAACTAAATCCACTGAATTGCGATGCGGTACTTGTGTGCCTAACACGGCAGCACTATCTGTATTATTTCTTCCAATCATATCACCATTTAATACTGCAACAATACTTTGAATAGGAACAGTTGGATGTGATGAATAATATCTTGACCCTAATAATCCTCTTTCCTCGGCTCCTTGTATAACAAATAAGATAGATCGTTTTGCCGGATGTTTTACAAAAGCCCTTGCATTTGCAAGCATAGCAACATCAACACTTCCATTATCGTCTGCACCATAAAAAGTTGAATCATTGTTTATTGTATTGCGAATACCGTGTGCATCTTGGTGCCCACTATATAATAAGTACTCTGATTTTAGCTTTGGATCGGTCCCGTTAATCTTTCCTACAATATTCACCGAAGGGTAAGGGTATTTTTCTACAATTAGGTTCGCCACAAAATTTCCTTGTGCATTTGCAATAGTTGACTTTGCACTTTGGTGTAACCAAATAACAGGAACAGTAGTGTTTACTTGAGTATTAGGCCCTCCTTCAATATCGTAACTTCCTCTTTTGAAATTTTCATTTGCGTCATCCCATGCTTTTTCAGCAATATTATCTGCTATGATAATAATAGCAGTTGCTCCTTTTCTAATGAATGGCATACCATATTTTGTCAGCACACTTCGGCTATATCTCCAAGTAGGTAACGAAACATTTAGGTTAATTCCAACCGATGATGCTTCAAATGCAACTACTTTGTTTTTTACATCTACACTATTTGTGTCTATTTTAGATGCATCACCTAAGTAAAGTATGGGTGCGTTAATTTGCTTATTGGCCATTTGAGCCACACTAGCATCTTTCCATAAACTCAAATTTTTATTATCAATCTGAATGGTAGAATTATCCGAAATTTGATTTCTCCACATGGTAAAAAATTGCAAGTAAGTTCCATCGTCCCCTGCTGGCAATAAACCAATAGATCTATATTTTTCAACTAACCACATAGATGCTTTTAATTCATCGATGGTTCCTGCTGACCTTCCTTTAAAATGAGGATCTGCAAAATCGTATAAATCTTTTTTTAACTCACTGGTTTTAATCAAATCTAATCCTGGCGGATTTGCTGACTGAGCCATTAATCCAAAATTTAATAATAGCGCAAGTGTGCACATGCTGATTTTTTTCATATTTGTTATTTTTTCGCTTTAAAACTCCATGTAAAATTAAATGTAGCCACTGACTCTCCTTTTTCATTTACCCCAACCGACTTGGACGTAATTGTTACTCCTTCACCAGTTTGCATTGTTTCTGTAATTGCATTTTTTATGGCTATACCATCATTACAAATAAATCTAAGTTTACCTGTTCCCTTTTTATGAAACTCGGCATCCATCTTTACCACAAGCATGCTAACTTTAACGGGTTGATTAAATATATGTCCGAAAGCCAATAATCCAGTACTCATTTCAGCAGCCATAGCCTCCGCCGCAAAATAAACTGACCTAAATGGGTTTTTGCTAAACCAGGAGCATTTTACGCCCACTATACAATTTTCATTATCAATTTTATTTAATCTTAGGCCAACAAAAAATGCAGCAGGTAGTTTTGTAGCTAGAAAAAATCGAAATCGTATGGGGCTGCTAATTTTTTGAACAAATTGATTAAATGAATTTCCCATAGGGTAGTTTTAACTTAAAAATACAAATTACTAAGCATACTAAACATAAAAAAGCACCAACATTGTTGGTGCTTTTTGGAAAGCAAAGGTTAGTAAGAACTTATTTTCCTAGGAATGTGCTTCTGTTAATTGTAAATCCAAAAGCAAGGCTTCCATTAGCAACATTCATGCTATTTCTGGATAACTGATCAATATTTGAACTAAAGGTAGTGTTACCTACAAAGAAGCGGAATTGGTGACCACCTGAATTCAACTCAATGCCTACTGAAAGTAAATCAGGTTGATAGTTGATTATATTTCCTGTGCTTGTTAATACATTTTCATACATATTTAATTGACGTGAATATTCAATATCTAAATTCACCAAATCAGAAACTTTATATTTTCCACCAAATCCAATTGAATATACTTCGTTGTCATTATTAATGCCATAAGGCACTTTGTTAAAGTGTACAACTGTTGGCATTAATTGTAAGGAAAGTTTATCGTTGAACTTACGAGAAATTAATAATTGATTTACATAATTGTAACGATCGCCTACAAATGTAATTGATTTGTCGGGAGCAGTATTTACATTCACTAAAGAAAATAAAGCAACTGAAACAGGAATAGTATGCAATCCAGTTTGTTGACGCACCAATTTAATTTTTGTGAATCCTTCATATTTTGAACTACCAGCAGCAGCGACTCCTAAATTTATCCAACGACATGGTGAATAGTCGAATGATAAATAAGTATAAGCAACGCCTGAGTTAATTCCGAACAATTGAGCACCCACTTGAGAACCTGCATTTTTATTATACATTTCGCTAAAGTGGTGAGAAATCATAAATTGAAATTCTCCTTTTGCCCCCATCTCGGTAGTTTGCATGTTAATTAGCTTTGAAGTGCTAAATACATTTTTTGTGAATTTTTGTTTTGGTTTCACTTTGGCTTCACTTACTGTTGAATCAGTTTGCGCAAAAGATTGACTAAATAGTGCAAGACAAAATATACTAAGTGATAATATTTTTTTCATAATTTTTTGTTTTAAGACAACTATAATTAATTGACTAGTTATAATTCACTATTGTGGTTGACCTTGAGCAATCCAAGTTAAAATAGTATTTGTTGTACAAGCGTTTAAACTTAACACTGGGCCAGGATGACCTGTTGCACCACCGCTTTTCATCATTGCAGTTAGTACAGCTTTGTCTGACAATAAAAGGTTGTAAGTCAAAACAGGTGAAACGGTACCATGACATGTTGAACTTTTACAAGTAGAATTGTAAATAGGTAAAAAGTTAGCATTGTATGTAATAGCACCTGAAACTACACAACCTCCGCCATCATCTTTAGCACCTTGCGCAATCCAGTTTTGCATAATTACTTTTTGAGCATCAGTAAAGTGTACATTACCATCTCCAGGGTGTTTAGAAGCATCTGCTGCCATATCTTTAAAGTTGGTTACTCTAGCTAAAATAGTTGGATAAAATACAGTATCTAAATGTGAAAATTGTACTGCAGCACTAGCAACACCATTATTATGACATCCACATCCACCCGCAGTTACAATGGGAACCACTTCGCTTCTAAATGATACTGTTGGCAGTGTTTCAATGTCTGCTTTGTTTTTATAGCAAGAAGAAAATACAATTGCAACTAGGGTTGCAAAACTTGCCATTGTTATTAATCTGATTTTCATATCTTTTAAATTTGTGTTTATTGAATTCAATTACTTTGTAATCACTTTTCCAGTTACTTTATATTTAAAAATACCTGCACCAGTAGTGCCATATTTCCAAACATCCGGAACATTTGCATCGGCAAAATACCATGCTTTAATCAATGCAATTTCACTTGGCTTAAGACCACCATCGTCCCATGCCATACTTCCTGTATTTGTAGTTCCCCAAACACCTGTTCTTGGATTCGCCATTAAAATTGTAGAGTCAATTCTTAATAGTAAGGCTGTTGTAGAGTTTAAATAATCACCTTTAACATAGAATTTCTTTGCAGTAGCAGGATCGGTATAGGAAATAGTTGTATTGCTTCTAATACCCTTAGGATATGAAATATCAAATATAATATCTTCATAAGTATTAAATGGTCCACGTACGCTTGCAGCTGCTACAGGTGTTGAGAAAGTTTTATAAGGTCTGTAGCTTGCGTTAGCCAAAGTATCAGCATAAAATTTGCGAACACTATCTTTATAGGCTGATAATATGGTATTGCGTAGTGTATTGTTATTCAATTGAAGATAAGTGCTCACTGCGCCAGTGGTTAAATTTGTTGTAGACCAAACTGCAGTATCAGCAGCAGTTAAACCAGGGATTAAACCTTTTCTAGCCCAAACTCCAGTACTAGTGGCTTCATTATGACAGTTGCCTGAAGTACAACCTGAACTTATTACTGCAATTGCTGCAGGTCTAAAGTCATTAACATCAGGCTTTTCTTTAGCACCATTTAAAATCCAGTTGTATATGATGGCCTTATCAGCATCTGCTACATCATTTCCTGAAGTAATTGGAGGCATTGCTTTGTTAAAGTCATTTGTTGTAATTGAAGTCCATAATTTACTTGCTGCTGGGTTACCAGGAGTCACATATTTCATTACATCAGTGTAAGAACTGAATTTTGGACTAATTGGGCCGCCGTGACAATTACTACTTGCACAATTTTCGGTCAAAATTGCCTGAACACCTCTAAAATTAATGCTATCATTTTTGGTTGGAGTAGTGCTGGCTAAAGCAAAAATGTTATTACTATAAAAAGAGGCGTAAACCGTACTGTCTGCATTGCCTTTGAAAGATCTATTTAGACCGGTTATTACTGCATTGCTATCTTCTTTCTTACATTGAATAGAGAAAGTAGTGATAGTAGCCCCTACTAGAAAAAGTGTGATCAGTTTGACCAATGAAACTTTTCTCATAAATAAATAATTTAACTGTTAAAGAAATAGAGTAGCCGAAAATCTCACTTTCAATTCTATATTTTCCTAATTGCTACCCAAATGCTAAAAGACAAAATGCCTTTTTTCAATACACAAAAGTATTATGGCCTATAGATCCTAAATATGATGTATGTCAGAAAAACTTATGAGAATTGTCATCGTATTGTCATGAAATTAAATCACTGATTAAACTCATATTTTTTAATGATGATAGTCAGTGGATTAAAAAACGTGTTGAGATAACCTTTGTGCATCAAAATAATTAACAAAATGAAAAAGTTATCTGTATTATCACTCATCGTAATTTTTATTATTACTGCAAGTTTTACATTCATTCAAACTAAACCATGGGTTGCACCAGCTGACAAAGCAAAGGCGGCTAATCCAGTTAAAACAAGTGCTGCTTCTATTTCAGAAGGAAAGGCATTGTGGAGTACCCATTGTGCATCATGTCATGGAAAAACTGGTTTAGGAGATGGTGCAAAGGCCACTACCTTAAATACTGCACCTCCTGATTTCAGTAAAGCTGCATTTCAAGGTCAAACCGATGGTTCATTATTTTATAAAACTGCAGAAGGACGTGGCGATATGCCAAGTTTTAAAAAGAAAATTACTGATGCAGATGATATCTGGAACTTAGTAAACTTCATGCGTAGTTTAAAAAAATAATCTCATTCAATTAGTTTTATGAATACTGAAAATAAGATTCTAACCGATGCTAGTACACGCCGTAAACTATTGGCAGGTATAGGGGCACTAAGTTTGTTTCCCATTTTAAAATTTGGATTTTTAGCAAAAAAGAAAGACGTAATTAGTTGTGCGCCAGAGACTAAAAGTCAAACAATGAAAATGTTGACTCAAGATGGTCGCTTGGTTGAAGTGGATATGTCTAAAATACAAGGCACCAAAGAAAAAATATCTAATAAGCAATTACAAGATTGGGTTAAGAAAGATTTGTAATTAAAAAAATATTTTAATGAAAACGAACGAAAATTCAAGAAGGGATTTTCTAGCCACAACATTACTTGCTGGTGCTGCATTAGCGGGATGTGGAGGAAATCCATTTACTCCTGACGAAGTAACGGATATAAAACCATCTGGTGAGATGGTCAAACTGCTATCAGTAGATGGAGAAATTATAGAAGTAGATAAAGCTTTCTTAAAGCCTGTCCCTGAAATGCCATCTGTTCCAAATGCTGAAGCAAGAATAGGTATTCCTGGAAAGAAATTTGCTATGGTAATTGATTTGTCTAGATGCAAAAGTGTAAAAAAATGTCAATCGGCATGTAATCATATGCACCATATTCATCCTGGACAAAATTGGATTAAAGTATATCCAATGCAGGAGTCAGAAAAAACTGCTCCTTATTGGCAGCCTACAACATGTATGCATTGCGATGAACCACCTTGTGTAAAAGTATGTCCAGTGGATGCAACATTTAAAAGAAAAGATGGCATTGTATTAATAGATAGTGATCGTTGTGTTGGATGTCGTTTTTGTATGGCAGCATGTCCGTATTCATCAAGGGTATTTAATTGGGAAGAACCACAGATTGAAAAAGAAATTGCAGACAAACCCTATTCATGTGAAACCAGTGTTCCGCAAAAGAAAGGCACTGTTGGAAAATGTGATTTCTGTCCCGATATGGTTCGCCAAGGAGGTTTACCACACTGCGTTTCAGCATGTCCCAATGGTGTATTCTTTTTTGGAGATATACTGGAAGACTCCGTAACAAATGGTGCTGAAACTTTCCGTTTTAGTGATTTAATCAAAGATAAATCCGGCTATAGATTAATGGAAGATTTAGGAACTAAGCCAAGTGTTTATTACTTGCCTCCTGTAAATAGAAACTTCCCATTTGAAAATAATGAAAAAGCGTAAGCTTTTAGGGAAGCGGAGATTTTTTCGAAAAGCTGATGTGAAGAAAATAATCGTTAATTAAAAAAATATAACGTGGAAAAGTTAGCAGAAAATAAAATTGTAGAAGACCTATTGCCACAAAAATTTGGTAGACAAGGACAAATTTGGGTAGTTAGTTTATTGGCCGTTTGTGCTTTAGGATTTTACGCATATTGTAGACAATTGTATTATGGATTAGAAGTGACCGCGCTGAGGGATTATGCATCGTGGGGAATTTATATTTCTAATTTTGTATTTTTTGTGGCAATTAGTTTGGTGGGTTCTTTAATTACGGCAGTGCTACGTTTAACGGATGTGCATTGGAGTACGCCTTTAACAAGGATTGCAGAAATTATTGCTGTATCTGCTATTTCATTTGCAGGCCTTATAATTATTGTGGATATGGGACGACCAGATCGTTTTTATAATTTATTTACACATGGCCGTTTACAGTCTCCCATTATTTGGGATGTAATTGTAATTACTACTTATTTGTTTATTAGTTTATTGTTGTTGTATTTCCCATTACTGCCCGATTTAAAAATCATGATTGCATTTAAAGAAAGAAATGGTAAATGGTTACAAAAATTATATGAATTTTTAGGTTCATTTTGGAAAAATAAACCTGAGCAATTTAAAATTACGGACAAGGCAATTAATATTTTATCAATTACCATTATACCAGTTGCATTTGCAATACACACTGTAACATCATGGTTGTTTGCAACTACATATCGTCCTGGTTGGGATAGTACCAATTTTGGTGCTTACTTTATTTCTGGTGCATTTTTAGTTGGAGCAGGTGGAGTATTAATTGCGATGTATGTTTTTAGGACACACTATAAACTAGAAAAATATATTACTGATGACCATTTTGATAAAATGGGTAAAGTAGTTGTATTGCTAGCGCTAGTTTATTTATATTTTAATATCAATGAATTTTTAGTGCCAGCCTTTAAAATGAAAAAATCAGAAGAGGAGCATTTAATGGGGTTGTTTACTGGTGAATTTTCTCCCATTTTTTGGTTTGCTATATCAGCTTCTATGTTGATACCTATATTTATTTTAGTTTTCAAAAAAGGACGAAAACCAAAATGGGCCTTCTTTGCAGGTATATTAGTGGTGGTAGGCTCTTGGTTTAAACGTTTTTTAATTGTTACACCAACATTATTACATCCATTTTTACCAATGCATGATGTTCCTAAATCGTATACAACTTATATTCCAACCTGGGAAGAATGGGCAATTGCAGGCGGGTCATTAGCAGGTGCTTTATTAGTCATTACTTTTTTTGCAAGAATATTTCCAATTATCCCAATTCACGAAACTATAATTGAAACTGATAGCCATGAGAAAGCATAAATTAATTCAATTACTTGTACTAATCATTTTATTAGTGCCAAATGTTTTAATGGCGCAGGCCGTTGAAAAAAATACTTTATCCTTAAACCTAAAATATTTTAACGATAATAATATTACCCATCATTTATTAGTACAAGCAAAGTCTAAAATTGATGGTAAGTTTCAAACTATTCCCAATATACCTGTTCAGTTTTATATTGGAACCGAAACGGATAAGACAAATTTATTAGGCAACGGAGTTACGAACGAACGAGGCGAAGCAATTATTGAAATACCAGCAACTGCAAAAGAGGCTTGGTTAAAATCTCCAAATCAAAATTTTGTTGTTGTGTCATCAGCTACAAAAAAATTTGATGAAGGCAAAGGTGATTTAGCGATTACCAAAGCAAAATTAAAAATAGACACTGCTGAGGGCAAAATGATAACTGCAAAAATCGTTGCATTGGTAGACACAGTTTGGAAGCCAATTGCAGCAGTAGATGTTGTAGTTGGTGTAAAGCGTTTAGGAGGAATTTTAAATGCAAATGAAACACAAACCTATCCTACTGATTCTGCCACAGGGGGTGTAATTGCAGAATTTAAAAGAGATAGTATTCCAGGAGACCTAAAAGGAAATATCGTTATTATCGCTACAGTTGTGGACAATGATAAATATGGAAATTTAAGTTCTGAGATGATTGTTCCCTGGGGTAAAAAATCGGTGTATATGACCAATTTCGATCATCGTACTTTATTTGCACGAAGAGGTTATTCTCCATTATGGCTCGAACTATTGGCATATACCATTGTAGTAGCAGTTTGGTCAATTATATTTTACTTATTAGTACAAATTAAAATTATAAAAAAGTTGGGGGTTGAGTAGAATAGAATGTTTGATGTTTTGATAAAGAAAAGGCGCTCAATGAGCGCCTTTTTGATTTTAATGCTATTTTATATATAGATTAAACCTTAAATTTAGACATCAAACTCAACGATTATGCCACAAGGATTGCAAAATTATGACTACCTAGTATTTGTATTGTATTTTATATTAATTGCTAGTTATGGTTTATGGATTTATAACCGCAAAAAAACAGCTACAGTAAATACTACCGATTTCTTTTTAGCTGAAGGTCAACTAACTTGGTGGGCAATAGGCGCATCCTTAATTGCATCTAATATTTCGGCGGAGCAATTTATAGGAATGAGTGGTAACGGATTTAGACTGGGGCTAGCTATATCAGCATATGAATGGTTGGCAGCCATTTCATTAGTGGTAGTGGGGGTATTTTTTATGCCGGTATATTTAAAGAACAAAATTTATACCATGCCTCAGTTTTTAAAAACGAGGTATAATGAAACGGTGGCAATGATGATGGCCATTTTTTGGTTGTTCTTATACATATTTGTGAATTTGACTTCAATATTATATCTAGGTTCAATCGCAATTAATAATTTAACAGGTGGCGCGCACTTTCATTTAATTATGATTGGTTTAGCTGTATTCGCTTTATTCATAACACTTGGAGGCATGAAAGTAATTGGCTATACCGATGTAATTCAGGTATTGGTATTAACGATTGGCGGATTAATAACTTCCTATATTGCACTTACTGTGGTTGGTGAAAAATTTGGATTTGGTAAAGATGCAATCGCTGGATTGCAGCATTTGGTAAAAGTGGCACCAGACCATTTCAAAATGATTTTTGATAAGCCAGGTGCAGGTGCAACACAAAAACAAATTGATGATTATTCTTCATTACCTGGTCTTGCAATGATGGCTGCGGGAATGTGGGTAGCTAATTTAAACTATTGGGGATGTAATCAATATATTACACAAAGAGCATTAGGTGCTGATTTAAAAACGGCAAGATCAGGTATCTTTTTTGCTGCTATGTTAAAACTATTTATGCCTTTACTTGTGGTTATTCCCGGTATTGCAGCTTATGTATTATACAATAATGGAGGGTTGCAACAGGAGATGTTAACCAATGGCACTTTAAATCAGGATAATGCTTATTCTTCAGTGATTGGATTTTTACCAATTGGTTTGAAAGGCTTATCAATGGCAGCGTTAACAGCAGCCATTGTAGCTTCGTTAGCAGGTAAGGCAAATAGCATTTCAACTATTTATTCATTAGACATTTATAAAAAGTATATCAACAAAAATGCACCTGATAGTAAGACGGTTACTACAGGCAGAATTATGATTATTATTTCATTGATTATTGCCATAATCATTAACTGGAATGACACATTAGGTATTGGTGGTAAGGGCGGATTTGAGTTTATTCAAAAGTATACTGGCTATATTTCTCCTGCCATTTTCCCAGTATTTTTATTGGGCTTCTTTTGGAAAAAAACTACTTCTAAGGCTGCAATTTCAGGTATTTTATTAGGCTTGGTGTTGGCTATTTTATTCGATAAATTTTTACCAGGCTTACTAGGCAATGATACCATTTTATATACTGCATTGCCAAATGGACATGGCGGTTTTGAAATCCCTTATTTAATTCAAATGGGTTGGGTATTTTTCTTTACTACTTTAATCATCATAATTATTAGTTTGATTGATGTTAAAGGACAAACCCATGCTAATTCATTACAACAGGATACGACTAAGTATAAATTAACGAATACACATATTGCAATGATAGTTACTATCCTAGTTGTTGTAGCTGGATTGTATATTCGATTTTGGTAATAGTGAAAATAAAATAGTATGAATTTAAAATCAATTTTTCAAATTGTTATTGCTAGCGTTTGCTTGCAACTATCTGCAAATGCACAAAAAGGAACCACTTTAATTAACAATGTACAAGTCATGGATGGTACTGGAACTTTGGCTATTAAAGGTGCTGTAAGAATTAAAGGAGATGTAATTGTTGAAGTTGGCAATTTAAAAGTAACTCCAAATGATAAAGTAATTGATGGAAAAGGGCAGATATTAGCACCGGGATTTATAGATGCGCATAGCCATCATTTGGGCGACTTGCAAAAAAATAGCGCAGGACTATCTACCTCAAATCAAGGTATAACAACTGTTGTTATTGGGCAGGACGGAGAAAGTTATCCAATGGATTCTTTGGAAAAAGATATGAAACAAAAGCGCGTGGTAGCCAATGTGGCAAGTTATACTGGACATTCAAGTTTAAGAGAAGAAATAATGGGCGAAAAGAATTTATTTCGAAATGCAACGCAGAACGAAGTAGATAAAATGAAAATGATATTATCAAAAGAATTATCCAAAGGGTCATTAGGTTTATCCACAGGACTAGAATATGAGCAAGCTTTTTATTCAAACAGAGATGAAGTATTGCAATTAGCAAAAGTTGCTGCTGCAGCTAATACACGATATATAAGTCATATTAGAAGTGAGGATGTAACTATGGCTGATGCATTAGATGAAATTATACAAATTGGTAAAATCACAAAAATGCCAGTACAAATTTCTCATATTAAACTGGCAAAGCTATCTGACTGGAATACAGCATCAAGCATTTTGACACAATTGGAAAAAGCCCGAGCGGAGGGTGTGCAAATAACTGCCGATGTGTATCCTTATACTTTTTGGAATTCAACATTAAGAGTATTATTCCCAGCAAGAGATTATACCAATATGGCAAGTGCACAATTGGCAGTTACGCAATTGTTTGACCCTACTCAATCATATATTGTACAATATGCACCAAATCCTACTTATGTTGGAAAAACTGTATCCGCAATTGCTTTGGAAAGAAAAGAGTCAGATGCACAGGCTTTAATAAGTTTGGTGGCTATCGCTGCTGATTTTAAAGAAAAGCATCCTGGGTATAAGGGCAGTATAGAAGCAATCGCTGCTAAGTCAATGAGTGAGCCTGATGTTGCTAAATTTATTGCATGGCCTTATTCGGTGATTTGTTCCGATGGCAATGGGGGCGGACATCCAAGAGGGTATGGCTCTTTTAGTAGAGTACTTGGAAAGTATGTGAGAGAAGACAAAGTATTGAGCTTGGAAAATGCGGTGCATAAAATGACGGGGCAAACAGCGGAATATTTGGGTATAAAAGATAGAGGTATCATTGCAGTTGGGAAAAAAGCTGATTTAGTTTTATTTAATCCAGCAACTATTATTGATCATGCGGCTATATTAAATAGTCATGCTTTGTCTACAGGTATTGAAATGGTATGGGTAAATGGTCAATTAGTATATGCCCAACAAAAAGCTACGGGCAAAAGACCAGGCGTATTAATTAAGCGTTAATTTAATATCTTTAAAAGGTATCAAGAATGCTAATATAAAATAGTTTGAATAATAAGTAATATGAATAATGCAATTGTACTTACCAATGGCTTGTTAACCACATCAGATGCAAAAACAGCACATGGTTTAATTAGAGGATCTGAGCGATTTACAATTATAGGCGTAGTGGATTGCGCCACTACTGCTGGCATGGATGCTGGTGAAATATTAGATGGTAAAAATAGAGCAATACCCGTTTTTGAAAATTTCGAAACAGCTATTGCTAAACTTTCCAATATAAATTACTTAGTGATTGGTGTTGCAACTGTTGGCGGACGTTTGCCAGGTAATATGTTAGAAGTAGTAATAAAAGCAATTGAAGCTGGTGTTTCAATTGTGAATGGGTTACATGAATATTTAAATGATAAGCCGGATTTAGTCGCATTGGCAAAATCAAACGGTGTTACATTAACGGATGTCCGCAAACCAAAAAATAGAGAGGATTTGCATTTTTGGACAGGTGAAATTTTTAAAGTAACTGCACCCATCATAGCTGTAATTGGAATGGACTGTGCAATGGGAAAACGAACCACCGCAAGAATGTTAAGACAATCATGCGAAGCGAATGGACTAAAAGGTCAAATGATTTATACAGGTCAAACAGGTTGGTTGCAGGGGGGGCAATATGGATTTGTGTTTGACTCCACTTTAAATGATTTTGTTTCAGGAGAATTAGAAAATGCAATTGTAAGTTGTTGGAAAGAAACTAGCGCTGATATTATATTTTTAGAAGGACAGTCTTCATTAAGAAATCCTAGTGGTCCTTGCGGCATAGAGTTATTGATTTCAGGAAACGCAAAACATGTGGTATTGTTATTTGCACCTAAAAGAAAGTATTTTGACAATGATGAGCATTGGGGTAAAATCCCACCTGTTGAAACTGAAATTGAAATTATTGAAAAATTAGGATCAAAAGTTATTGCGGTAGCAGTCAATACCGAAGATTGTACTACCGAAGAGGCGTTTGAGTATCAAAAAGAGTATGAACAAAAATTAAATATTCCTGTATTACTTCCAATACAAGAAGGGGTAGATAAATTATATCCAACATTAAAAGCGTTGATAAAATAATAAGTATGAAAATTGTTGCAGTAAGATCTTATTTAAAAAACATGGCTTTAACAAAGCCCTATACCATTGCTTACAATACATTTTCAGATGTACGTTTAGCTTTTTTTGAAGTGGAGTTAGAAAATGGCATTATTGGATATGGTTCAGGAAGCCCTGCCGAAGAAGTAGTGGGTGAAACTACCGAACAGACTGCTGCGAATTTGCAAACTGAATATGTACATGCATTTGTAGGTAAAGATATTCGCCAGTTTCAGCAAATTATTTTTGAAACCATTCAGCATTTTCCACACCTGCCTGGAACACAAGCCGCTATTGATATTGCATTGCATGATGCGTTTGCAAAATTTATTGGTATTTCAGTAGCAAATTATTATGGCCAAAAAATAAAACCACTTCCTACATCTGTTACTATTGGAATAAAAAATGTTACTGAAACATTAGAAGAAGCTGCTGGGTATCAGGCCTTGGGTTTTAAAATATTGAAAGTAAAAACAGGGCTAAATGTTGATGAAGATATTGAAAGGGTTATTAAGTTAAAGGAACAATTTGGCAATCAATTTAAAATAAGGGTAGATGCCAATCAAGGGTATCGTATTGCCGATTTGAAAAAATTTATAGAGGCAACAAAACATCAGGGTTTAGAATTAATTGAACAACCCATGCAGGTTGGTGCCGAAAAAGAATTATTAGTATTAGATAAGTCGGATAGAAAATTATTAACTGCCGATGAATCTTTAAAAAATCCGCAAGCTGCCTTACAATTCGCATCTAACGAAAAGCCGTTTGGTATTTATAATATTAAATTAATGAAGTGTGGAGGCTTAGTCGGGGCATTGGGTATTGCGAATATTGCTCAAAATGCAGACATTGATTTATTTTGGGGATGTAATGATGAAAGTATTATAAGCATTACTGCAGCTTTACACGTAGCTTATGCATGTCCAAATACAAAATATATTGACCTAGATGGCAGCTTAGACTTGGCCGAAGACTTGGTTAAAGGTGGATTTGAAATTGTAGATGGTATAATGCAAATAACGGATGCACCTGGTTTTGGATTTAATATAAATACTATTTGACCTCCTAAATCTTTATTCTAAAAAATGGAAACACTCAAGCCTAAAATTGGATTACGCGCTGCTACATTTTTAGTAGTAAGTGTAATAATTGGTTCGGGCGTTTTTAAAAAAATTGCGCCCATGGCGCAGGAATTAGGTAGTCCTTGGTTAATTGTTTTATGTTGGATTTTAGCGGGCTTCATAAGTTTGGCAGGTGCATTATCTACTGCCGAAATGGTAAGCATGTTTCCTAATTCAGGCGGAGAGTATTATTATTTCCAAAAAGTATATGGTCGTTTTTTTTCTTTTTTATACGGGTGGTCAAGTTTTACGGTTATTAAAACTGCAGCAATTTCGGCATTGGCTTATATTTTTGCGGAATCTTTTAATAGTCTATTCCCACTGCCGGTAATTGGATCGGGTGTTAAATTTTTAGGATTGTCGTTATTTCAAAATATATCTGTTAAACTTTTAGCTTCGCTCTTAATTATATTATTAACTCTTTTGAATTATAGAGGAGTACAGTTTGCCGAAAAATTAAGTAGCTTACTAACTTATGCAATGCTAGTGGGTATTGTAGTATTTGTAGTAATTGGTTTTTCATCTGGGAAAGGCAGCGCTCATAATTTAACGACTACCACCACCTTTCCTGGCACTTCAGTTCCACATGGGTGGAATTTACTTAAAGCCTTATTCATTGCTAGTTTGGGGGCTTTTTGGGGATACGAAGGCTGGAATAATATTGCGTACATTGGAGAGGAGGTAAAAAATCCAAAAAAAAATTTACCACTCGCTTTAGGTGTTGGAACTATAATTGTGATTGTCACCTATGTTTTATTAAATATATTATTTGTATACATCCTACCTATTAATTATTTCATAGCCTTAAATACGAGTGCCAATAAAATTGCAGCGGTTGAAGTTGCGGGACAAATAAGTGGCAGTTTAGGAATGATATTAATTGCAAGTTTAATAATTGTAACTACATTAAACTCAACCAATAGTAGTATTTTAATGTCGGCTAGAATTTTGTACGCCATGGCGCGCGACAAAATGTTTTTTAAAAAGGCAGCATCGGTACATCCAAAATACAATACGCCAGATTGGGCATTATTTATTCAAGCATTTTGGGCAATCATGTTAGTGTTTTCGGGAACATTCGATCAATTAACTGATATGCTTGTATTTGCATCTTTCTTGTTTTATGGTAGTACCGCATTGGGTGTAATATTAATGCGTATCAAGCATCCTGAATTAGAAAGAAAGTACAAAGTAATAGGTTATCCTTTCGTGCCTGCTATATTTTGTTTGTTTTGCATTTGTCTTTTTGTAAGTACAATTATTAATCAACCTTATGAAGCTATTTGGGGATTAAGTTTAATTGCTACAGGATTGCCGGTATATTATTGGTTAAATAAAAACGCCAAGTAAAATTTACCTGGCGTTAAAATGGTAGTGTACAATAACAAGTACTTGTTTATTGAATTTTAAGCTTGTAAAATAGATTTAGCATACTCCATACATTTTCTCGTCTCCTTCACTGCGTCAGATCCTGTTGGAATATCGTATTCTAATTCAATAGTTGCCGGAATACTATATTTATTTTCTTTTAGCAAAGAAAGAATTTCTTTCAAAGGCGTATTCCCTTGTCCCCATGGCATATTATTACCACCATTGGTTTTATTTAAACGATCTTTGATATGCATACTTGTAATTCGATCATGCTTTGATTGTATTAAAGCCAATAGGGTTTCTTTAGTATTTGTACCTCCCGCAGCAATATAGTGACCACAATCCAAGTTCATTGAATTATAAGGTGATTGCGCGAGTGCAACATCCCAAGCGGTATCAGTAGCTTGCGTATGCGCATGATAGCCAATATATATACCATGCTTTTGACCTAAATCCCCCAAGCGCTTTGAATGTTTTGCATCCGTTGGAAGTTCTACAGTAACAGACTTTGCACCTAAAGCTTTTGCAGCTTTTAAAGCAAATTCAATTTCGCCATCTGTATTATTAGGATTTAAAGCATTCGGTTTAAATGCATAAATCCTTACCCCAGCTTTGTTGTACTTATTTTTAATTTCGGCAAACTTGTCCATCGAAACAGTTTCTCTCCATTTTGCAAGTTCTATTTGATATGCTTTTATTTTTGCCCTTAATTCATCTGTCCATTCAATTTTAACACCAGGTATCCAAGGGACAGGATTGGTTGGTGCGCCAGCATAATCTTCAATCGCATCGCCCATTAATTCAATGGCACTAATGTTTGCATCAATACAATACTGTAATAATTGTGTGGCACTGCCTGGCATGCTACGGAATGAGTAAGTGATAGCACCAATTTGAACTCCATTTATTAAAGAGTTTGGAGTAGTCGCCAATAAATTAGATGAGGCTAATGCTGATTTACCAGCAATTAATAAACCAAAACTTGCTAATGAGCTTTGGTACAAGAATGCACGACGCGAGTGCATTGAATTTGTTTTTTTTGAATTTGGCATATCTATAAATTTTAGTTGAACAATCGTTCTTTAAATTTATAAATAATAATCCAACAAATGTAATCGAAATTGGAAGAGCGGTAGCGCTATTAAGTATTTGCCTGAGGTTAAGGGATAAATATGGTTTTACCCTGTACCGGGTACTCAATAGGTAAACCCAATAAGTTGCTTTCCTTAATTTGTTGCTTAATAGACTGTTCACAATTTGAACAAGGTTTAATATGCGTAATATAGATAGTCGTGTTTTTTAATTTCCCATCCGACAATGTATTTAGCTTGCTTAATTCCTGCATCAATAATTTAGGGGTAAGATGACCAAATAACGATTTGTCAGGCATGCTATTGTCAAAAGAAACCTCAATGAATATAGCTTTAAGCTTTGCATTTTTTACATAATGTGCAACAGCAGTCCACAGTCCGGCAAGCTTATTAGATTTTTCAACGGTATCGGCACCAGTATCACCTAAGTATAATAAATAATTGTTGGCATTGCGCACTAGGAAGGCACTGCTCTCATATGGATTCACATGACTTAAAGCGTAGCTGTTGACATTTAATTCCGTGTTAGGTACTGCAATTTCTTGTCCCGCTGTTAAACTTTGGTAAGTATATTTATTTAAAATTGGCTTATCCCCTTCGCTTGCAAAATTGGCCCAGCTTTTCCAGGTAAAATAGTTATTCTTTAACACATCAATTACTGAAGGAAAAGCATAAATAGGTTTGGCAATATCATTAGGTGCGTTTAAAACTAAGCCTGCTAAGTGATCTAAATGTCCGTGAGAAATAAAGTAAGCCTTAATATATTTTTTCTGAATCTCTTCGGCACTTGTTTCAGCAAATGATTTATTTTCAATCGCTTTTTGAATGCCTGCATTTATCGTACCAGCATCTAAGGAAATAAAATTGTTAGTCCCATTTGCAGCAACTAAATAGGAGGAAAGATTTGCTTCATCAAGCCCACCTTTAACCCCCAACGGAATAATGGTAAATCCAGTTTTTACATTTTGAGTTTGTGCGTTTGAAATTAAAAAGCAACAAGAAAAAAGGATAGCTAAAAATTTTTTCAAAATCATGTCATTAATATATATGAGGTAAAATTAAATTATTTATCTTTAGAATAACCACCATGCGCACAATATATACTCTAATCTTAACTATTACGCTTTTAACTTCAATTAAAAGTCATGCTCAATTAGACAGCGCGCGTCAACAACCTCTTTTTGTTGGCTATCCCAATAGAATAAAGCTACTCGATAGTCTTATTCAAAATGCAGGTAGCTTGGCTTTAAATACGAGTGACTATCAACAAGAGTTTAAAAATGCTTTTACAACTGAAATAAACGCAGATTCGGTACTGGTTAAAGTATCGATACATTTTTTTAATGACTTGGCATATGGTAATCAACTACCTAAATTAGAATACAATGGTGCAAAATTTAAAATGACAGCATTCGATGTACCTAAACTCGTCAAAACATATGTACAGAAGGATGCAATCATAGCGTTAGTTCAATATTTTACAAAAAGTTCAAAAGAAGTAAGTGTTATTCTGGATTCATTAAAAATGAATCAGCGAAAGGCAAGGCCCAATATTGAAAAAATACAAATGCTGCAAAAGGCGGCAAACGATTATAGATGGCTAAGTGCAATAAGAAAAATGAATCGTTTTATTTTAGTCAATATTCCTTCAGCACAATTAAAAGCGTATGATAGCAATAAACTAATATTATCAATGCGTGTTATTGTGGGCCGAGCAAAAACGCAAACTAATACGCTGTCCTCCCAAATTAATAGGGTTATCTTAAATCCATATTGGATGGTGCCTAAAAGTATTATTCAAAATGAAATGTTCCCTAAATTTAAAGAGGACAAAACATATTTTACAAAAAATGGGTATACTGTAATTAACAGTGAATATGTAACTGTAGATCCAGCTACCATTGATGTCAAAAAGTATTCTAAAGATAACTTCCCCTTTATTGTAAGACAAGGGACCGGGTTGGAAAATTCCTTGGGCTTGTTAAAAATAGAATTTGATAGTCCCTCTGCAATTTATTTACATGACACACCCGAAAAAGATTTATTTACGAATGTTAATCGTTTTTATAGTCATGGTTGTATAAGAATGGAAAAGCCGATTGATATCGGTAAATGGCTTTTGCAAAATAATCGAATCTCAATAGATACTTTTGATTTTAAGCAGCCCGAAAAATATAATAAGCCACGACCTATTCCTGTCACTATTCCCACACAGGTAGTTATTTGGTATAGTTTAATTGATTTTGATAAAAAAGGGGCACTTAAATTTTATAAAAATATTTATACGCTTAATTAAGCCTTAACACAAGCAAGATAGATGTTGTAAAAAGAATAAATATATTCAACTAACCCATCATCATTTTGATTAATAAAAATTTTAACCTGTTCAAAAAGTGATTTATGATCCTCCACCCAGGTTGTACTATGGTCATGAAATGGTTTGTCAATTAATGCATTTTCACATTGACTATTTAATGCAATAAAATCGCGTGTGTTCATTATTTATCTAAAGCGTTTAAAATATCAGATGTGCTTATTTGTAGCGCCATTGCAATTTTATAAATCTGAAAAAGACTTGTATTTATTTTACCAAGTTCAATTCGACTCAATTGTGTGTAATCCATGTCGGCTTTGAAAGCCAAAGTCTCTAGCGTAAGTTGGTTATCAGTTCTTAATTTTCGGATGCGAATTCCAATTAGCTTAACGACCATATCTTTATCGTGAGACATGTTGCAAATTTGTATTAATAAGCTCGGCTATTCAATGGCATATATGCCATTTTATCATATGGCAGATATGCTATAATATTGTATTCTTAAAATATCAGAAGAGAGTAAACAAAAAAGGAGAAAAAGAAATGCTCTGTAATAAATCTCTAGGGGGTGGTTTAATAACTATTTAAAGGTAAATCTTATATTTAACTATAAATTACAATTGGCTAAACAATAACATATGCATAATCATTTATATCCTTGTCTTTGGTTTGATGGTAAAATCAAGGAAGCTACTCAGTTTTACTGTTCTTTATTCCCTAATTCCAAAATCATTGCAGAAAATAATATTGTAACTAAATTTGAAATTGAAGGAACTACAGTTAAATTACTCAATGGGGGTGCTTTGTTTAAGTTGAACCCTTCGGTATCTTTTTTTGTAAAATGTGAAACAAAAGAAGAAATTGAGAAAGTGTGGTCCATGTTATCTGATGAAGGAAAAATAATGATGGCGCTTGATAAATATCCTTGGAGTGAACAATATGGATGGGTAGAAGATAAATACGGAATGACTTGGCAATTGTTTTTAAGTAAGTTAGCGGAAGGAGAACAAAAAATAATTCCAAGCTTTTTATTTACCAATGAAATTTTTGGTCGTGCCGAAGAAGCAATGAAATTTTACACAACAATTTTTTCTGATAGTAAAATCATGTTTTCAGATTTTTATACCGAACAAGAAGTTCCGTTTACGGGAAAATTAAAGTTTGGAAGTTTTCAATTAAATAATCAACAATTTGCTGCAATGGATGGTCCGGGTGAACATTCATTTCAATTTAATGAAGGATTGTCTTTTATTGTTGAATGCAATGATCAAGACGAAGTAGACTACTTTTGGGATAGGCTTAGTGAAGGTGGACATGAAGGCCAGTGCGGGTGGTTGAAAGATAAATTTGGCGTTTCTTGGCAAATTATTCCAACAGCATTGAACAAATTAATGAGCGATCCTCAAACAGCTGAAAAAGCGCGCACAGCATTTATGAAAATGCGCAAATTCATCATTAAAGATTTGTATTAATGTTCTTTAAGAACTATTTCAGCATTAGCTGGTTTTGCTAATCCTCTATGACAAGTATTGCAAGTTATTGGTTGTATTGTAGCCGTATCCGCATGAGCAATTGTTGACATGTACTTTTCATTCATATCTCTAGTCATTCTAATCATGGATCTAGCAATCTCTTTTTTAGGATTTGCATCACTTGCCAAATCTCTTGGTGTACCTGGAGGTGTTTGAACATGGCAGTAGTTACATTTAACACCAAGGGCCACTTTGAAAACATCCATCTCGTGGTCCACTTGTCTATAAGTCATGGTCGAAGGAAATGCTTTAATGTTTTTCAATTCAGGATCGGGGTGTGCAGCCTCAAATGATTGGCTTAAAAATGCAACCGCAATTACTAGCATGCAAACCACTAAGTATCTTGAATTTTTCATTTGGAGTAAATTTTGTGTTATGAATTTATGGAATAATTGGATACCTCCTTCTTTTTTGTTCCAAAATCCCATTTAGAATTTCAAGCTTGAATAAAACAATAAGGACTCCTATTGCGAGGAGCCCTTATTATTTTAATATGGTTGCTATTTATTTAGCTGCAGGATCAGCATTCCAAATATCTAATATACATTTCCAGCTGCCATCCGCTTGTTTTTTCCAAGTTTCATCAAATTTTCCAGTTTCACTTACCTTATTTCCTTTAGGATCGTTAAAGCTAAACTGATAGGCACCTGTGCTATAACCTAAATCACCTGATTTAGATACTTCTGTTTTTGTGGCTTGGAATCTCATGCTTGCAGCGGGTAAAGCAAAGTATGCTTTTATAACTGCTTCTCTGCTCGCTTTATCTTTGCAAGCTTTTTCGCCAGGAGCTAAAACTATAGCGTCGTCTGTATAAAAGTCCAACCAACCTTGAACTGAATTATGCGCTGATTGGTCATCCCAAAGGCTATCTGCCTTGTTGATTGCATTAACTGCCGCCAGGGAATCTGCTGAACTGTTTGCACTTGAACCTTGAGTTGTGCTAGATTGACTTGTGCATGCTGCTAATAAAAGGACAGCAACTGCAGATGAAAATAAAATCTTTTTCATTTTTGTGGTTTTAAGTTGGGGTTTTAATGCCACAACTTAAGGCATTTCTGTAGCAGAAATAAGCTAAAATTACTTCAAGATGTTCCAAAATAGCTTTTTGGAACAAATTTCACCAAATTCGCCTGAAAAATTGTTAGTTAATCAATAACTGTAACATTCAAAACCATCATCTCTTGAATTTAAAAAGTTATTTATCTTGCAATAAGTAAATACGTAATTATATGAATTTAATAAAAGTTCAATCAACTATTAATGCACCAATAACCAAAGTTTGGGAACTTTGGACAAAAGAAGAACATGTAAAAAATTGGAACTTTGCAGTTGCCGATTGGCATTGCCCAAATGCAACTAATAATTTAATTGTTGGCGGGGAATTTCACTATACAATGTCTGCAAAAGACAATTCTTTTAGTTTTGATTTTTGGGGGACCTATCAAAATATTGAATTAGAAAAAACTATTGATATTGTACTTGGGGATGGTCGTAAAATGATAGTTACTTTTGAAACCTTTGAAAATGGCACCATTGTTACGGAGCAATTTGAACCTGAGCAACAAAATCCAGCAGAAAGACAACAAGCTGGTTGGCAAATGATTTTGGATAATTTCAAAAATTATGTTGAGCAATAACATAATCACACAAACCCATTTGTAAACAATTGTTGACTATTATTCTTATTTTATTAAACAGTATTATTTTTATTGAACTTAGTAGATTATTTTTATCTCTAAATTTATTTAATGGCTGTTTTAATTTTTCTATTGTTGCATTGGTACCTTTCTTTATTTGGTCAAACCTTTTATCTCCATCGTTATTCTGCGCATAAAATGTTCACTATGTCTCCTTTTTGGGAGAAATTTTGGTATATGTTTACTTGGTTAACTCAAGGTTCATCCTATTTAAATGCACGAGCATATGCAATATTGCATCGAATGCACCATGCATATAGTGATACTGAACAGGATCCGCATACTCCCCATTTTTTCAAGGAAGCATTCACAATGATGATGCATACCCGAAAAATTTACAATGGTGTGCTTACTGGAACTTTACAAGTAGAGGCTAAGTTTGATAAAAATTTTCCTGAATATCCAGTGATAGACAAAATAGCGGATAACAATGCTACAAGATTATTTTTTGCTGCTTTGTATATTACATTTTATGTCTTTTTTGCGACCCATTGGTGGATGTTTTTATTATTGCCAATCCATTTTTTAATTGGTCCAATACAAGGTGCCATTGTAAATTGGGCAGGACATAAATATGGTTATCGAAATTTCCCGGATGAAAAGGATCAATCCAAAAACACTTTGATTATTGATTTTTTAATGTTGGGAGAATTGTTCCAAAATAACCACCATCATGCCGGAGCAAGACCAAACTTTGCAGCTAAATGGTGGGAATTTGATCCCGTTTATCCAGTAATTAAATTTTTCAATAAAATTGGAATGATCAAACTGATTCCATTAAAGTACTAATAATTTTTGAAAAGCCATTCTGGATGCGCCACTGAAAAATATATCACCGCAAAAAGTATAATTTAATTTTTCTAAAATTTTTAGCATTTGTTTATTATCAAAATTGGTATCTACTTTAATGCTAAAAGTGCTATTTTTTATACTCAGTGCTTCTATCAATAAAAATAATTTAGTTGCAATTCCTTTCCCTCTGTACATTTCAGACATAGCTACACGATGAACAACTACATAAGGATCCTCGGACAACCATTTCCCTTTTATGTTAAGGTAAGTAGGTTCAATTCCAAAAATGATGGCTGCATATGCTATAACTTCATTTTTTTCAACTAACACATAACCATATCCATTCTCGATATCATTTGCAACGGTTTGCTTATTGGGGTAACCATTTTGCCATTGATCGCTTCCATCATTTTTTCTTTGCGCTATGGCTTGCTGCAAAATTTCCCAAATTGTTTCTGCGTCATGTAGGGTTGCTAATCTTAATACCATGATTAAATTTAATCTATATTTTTAATAAATTTTGCAGGAACACCCGCTACAATTGTATTGCTAGGTACATCCTTTGTAACAACTGAGCCTGCTGCTACTACTGCATTTTCGCCAATAGTAATACCAGGTAAAATTGTAGATGCTGCACCAATCCATGCGTTGCGTTTTATCAAAATTGATTTACAAATCAATGATTTTCTATTATCAGGATTAATTGGATGACTTTCTGTAATCAGGTTCACTTTTGGTCCAATTAATACATCGTCCTCAATCGTAATTCCACCAATATCTAAAAATGAGCAGGCGTGATTGATAAATACATTTTTTCCAATGGTAGTATGTTTTCCAAAATTGATATGAAATGGAGCAAAAATAGTAGTACTAGTATCAATTTGTTTTCCAATGATTTCACTTAAAATATCACGTACCTTATTTATTTCACCCGAGCTATTTAAGGCAGCGTTTAACTGTAAAGTTTTAGCAACTATTTGTATGAACTCATTGTACTGTGGATGGTCTTGACGAACTTCTTCACCATCCTTCATAATTTGAAATATATCTTTAATTGTAGGCATCGGGGTCATTATTTATTGTTTTTCATTTCACTTAAAGCATGAAAATATGAAATATTGACAAAATCTGTTCCATTTTCCGATTTGGGAACATTTTTCACCATTATTAAATGATCAATGAATTCTATGGATAATATCTTTAGTATTCAAAAAACCAATATCTATGAAAAAACTATTATTTTGTTTCCTTGTTACTGGATCATTAATTGCTTGTACAAGTACAGAAAAGAAAACCGAAACTGAAGCGCAAAAAGCTACAGCTATCGAGCACATTTATAAGCCTATTTATACAGATAATTTCAAAATTGGAGGCGAGAAAAACGTTTTAATCGCAGAACAATTTCATAAAGCATTATTCGATAAGGATTTTGCAAAAATAGAAACTTTATTAGCTGATACTGCATCATTTGAAATGGAAGACGGGTCTACAATTAAAGGAAAGACTAATTTAGTAGACTTTGTAAAAAAGAATTTTTCAAATGTAACTTTCAGCAATTTTGAGATTGGTGCAATTATCCCGGTAGTAGGTGAAAACGGAGACCAATGGGTTGATATTTGGGATAGAGCGGATGTTACTACACCAGATGGCAAAACACAAAAATTTTTATGGCAAGATGCATACAAGTTTCAAGATGGAAAAATTGTACAATTCCTTGGATTTGGTAAAACACCAAAGCCATAGGATTTAAATAAAAGTTAAGTTTGGAATAATACACTGAGGCTCCTATTTAAAGGAGCCTCTTTTATTTTATCTCTGATCTTAAAATTTTTATAAGTGCATCATTGCTTTTCTTTGCTCTTATTAAGTTAGTTCGATAAATAAATAGATAGTTGTAATATTTTTGCACCTCAAAGAAAAAATCATCAGATTTTAAAATATATTTTGTCTTATCAAGGCTCAACATGAAATTTTGGAAACCTTCTGGATCATTTAATACATATTCTTTTGAAAACTTTTGGTTTGCTCTAATTATTCTTCCAACTCCAATTGGAAAATAGTTATTAAAAACAGTACCCACTTGGTCAAAAAATTCATTCGTGGCTTCAATTGCTTTAAAATCTACTTCATAGTATGTAGCCAAAGTATTTTTTAATTCCCCTTCTTCTAAATTACTAAGTAATCCGCTAGATTGTAAATTCTTGAATGAACTATTATTCATGTAAAGTGTAGTAGAATAGGCAATTAGCTTTGGTGTGTTTTTTATAGAATCTACTAATTGTGCTTGACTAATTTTATTTGTTTTTGCTAGATACAAAAAATTGTTTACCCTATTAAACCTGATAATGCAACTGTCTTCAACGTTAAGGACATAATCAATTTCGGCCGAGTCGGCAAGTAAGTCCTTAAGTATTGCCACTTTATTTTGCTCAATACGATGATTTATTACTTGATGTTCTCTTAAATTTTCAGCAATAAAACCCAAGGTAACCGCTGCAAATAGCATAACAAATTCAGTGATATATTCTTTCCAGTTTTTAGGCTTGTGTGCGTGATGGTGTACTTCCATTATTT
>CANCEU010000019.1 GCA_947375185.1 Chitinophagaceae bacterium | reverse complement strand
ATTATAACCCAATGCAACTCACCCAAGATCAGCAGTTTGAAAATATCGATTTCACTATTGAATCACTCCCAAAAGGGGAGTTTGAAAACTGCACATTTCTGAATTGTAATTTTTCAAATCTTGATTTGAGTAATTTTATCTTTATAGACTGTGTATTTACAGACGCTAATCTTTCCCTTGTAAAGTTAAACAACACAATTTTCAGAGATATACAATTTAAAGGATGTAAGATGATAGGACTTCAGTTTGGTGATGCCAATGCTTTTGGATTAAGTATGTCCTTTGATAATTGCATTTTGACAAATGCTTCTTTTTATAAGGTTAAAATTAAAAAAACGAAGTTCATTAATTCTAAACTGAACGAAGTCGACTTTACCGAAACAGATCTAAGTGAATCCGTATTTACAAATTGTGATTTTAGTGCTGCAATATTTAACTTCACCAATATAGAACGTGCCGATTTAATGACATCATTTAATTATTCAATTGATATTGAAAAAAATAAAATAAAAAAGTCAAAGCATAGTGTTCATCAGCTAGCAGGCTTGCTTGACAAGTATCAAATCAAAATTGAATAGTTATTTAACCTTAACAAATTTAATGGCATCAACATACTGAGACGTTTCTATTTTGAAAATATAATTGCCGGATGCTAAGTAATTTAAATTTAGCATTAAACCTTGAAACATTTGATAGCCGGTTTCTTTATTAGACATAACCATTCTTCCTTCAACATCCCAAATTGTTAAATTAAATATTTCGTTGAGCGGTGGCGTATTGGTAAACCTAGCTTTTGCATTGTTCACCACCGGTATTGGAAAAAGCTTTAAACCCAGTTTGTTGAATTGTTGGTTTTCTTTACAATTGATTACAAATTCACCAATATTGTAAGTGTTGTTTAAGACGGCAATACCCGACTGCACGTCAATACAACTTGTATTACTTTTAAAATTGATTGCAGTTGCATTACTTGAAATGTCAGGGAAGGATCCCATTCCGCTGATAATAAAATTTTGACTTTTTGCAATATTTGAAAAGCAAAAAAGGACTGCCAGGCTAGTTAATTTAAATACCTTCATTACCTACAAAATACATTGAATTCATTGCCTGGAGAATAGGGCAAAGGCCTCATATATAAATTCCTATTATTTATTAAAGTGGGTGATAGCCCATTTTAATAAGCTATTGTTATCATTAGGGAGATTTAATTTTTTAATGATATTATATCGATGGTTGCGGACTGTTTTTTCTGCAATAAACAATAAATCAGCTATTTCCTTGCTTTTTTTCTGTTTTGCAATTAAGTCTAAAATTTTATATTCAGAAATGCTAAGCGAATCAATGAGTACATTTTTATTTATCTTATCTACAATAAACTTAAAAGCCATGTTTACGGAAACCTTAATTTGTTCTTCATTCCAAGGTTTTACAATGTAGTTAAATGGATTTGTTGAATCTGCTGTTTCAACCATTTTTTGATCACTAAATGCTGTTACATAGATTACTTCAAGTTTAGGTAACAATAATTTTGCTTCTATAGCAAAATCAATACCAGTGTCTCCGTTACCTAAGTTAATATCACAAATTGCAAGATGAGGTTTATGTTTTTTAACAGCATCCATTGCGTCTTGGTGATTGTGTGTGACAAAGGTTGCAAATCCAGCTGCTTCAAGTATTTCTTGTAAATCAAGTGCTACAATGATTTCGTCTTCGAGTAATAATATTCTTTTTTCCATTTTAAACTTTATTAAATGTTATATAATGACATACGCCATTGTCTTTTTCAATAGTATGAGTTGCTTTTAATTGTAAGCACATTAAATGAATGAGCTTCATGCCCAAGCTATTTTCTTTTACATCATTCGTTTTAATCCCATCACCATCGTCTTGAATGGTCACTTCAATGAGTGATGATTCGTTTATGATTTTTATAAGTAATTTTCCTACTTTTTTATTTCTAAATGCATATTTAAATGAATTTGATACGGCTTCATTTATTATTAAACCTATAGCGACAACGGTTTCAATTGGAAGCTTTATATTTTCATTAATTGCTAATTCAACAATAATTTTTTGTTTGTCAATTTTATAAATGGATGCTAAATGCTGAGCAAGTGTTTTTATGTAGTTCAATAGTTCCACCATTTCGAAATCTCCGCTATTGTATAAATTTTGATGGACAAGTGCCATTGTTTGAATTCTATTTTGAATAGAAGAAAGCGTTTCTATAGTATCCATATCCTTATTTCTTCTTTTTTGAAGATTAAGTAAACTATACATTACCTGTAAGTTGTTTTTTACACGGTGATGTACTTCCTTTAGTAGTATTTCATTGTGATTAAATTGCGCTTCAATTTTCTCGGAATGGGCGTTTATTAAAATATTCTGTGCTTCAATCTTGTTTTTTGATTTTGATTTGGCAATATTGTTTAAGTAAATTACACCACTTAGGGTAATGGAAATAATTAGAAAAAACAATAAAATCAATAACCATGTTTTTTGTTGATTGTTTTGTTTGTTGCTGTCGATTAAGGATTGCTTGCTTTCTAATAACTCAGTCCTTCTGTTTGAAATTTCCATTTGAACAAGCAGTAAAATAGATTGATTTTGTTGAATATTTTTATAAAGTGTGTCCCTGTAATTATTATATGATTTATAATATATCAATGAAGAATCAAATATTTTTGTAGCAGCATAAAGTGATGATCTTGTCAATAAGTAGGATAACTTTATGGGTTTTGATATTTTGTCGGTTAAAAGAAATTCTGCACTATCTAGGTATATTTTTGAACTAGCATAATCTTTAAAATGAATAAAGCATTTGCTTAAAATAATCATTTTGAAAATTTTATTGTCAATGTTATCGTAACTATGATTTATGTCAAATAATAAATTTGGAATGGCATTTATATAATTTCCATTTTCCATATTACACTCCGCAATCATTCCCATAAAACAACCTTTCCAATAAACAATATTTTCATTATCATATGCTTTTCCTTTTTCCCCTTTAAGTATATTTTTACTTTCTTGTAAACCGTTATTGTATATATATTTTGCACTATCAAATTCTTTCATTTCTTTATACAAATCTCCAAGTAGAAAATAATATTGTAGTCTTTGGACTGAGTTCGCTGGAGGTATTTTTTCAAATTGTAACAAGTCCTTTTTTGCTGCTTCAAATAAGCCACAGTCTTTATAAATCTCCCAGTAATTATTGATAAAATGGTTTGAAATTCTTTCTTTTCTAATGAGGATTGCTTTCCCCATATTATTAGAGCCTCTATATTCTTCTTCTAATTTTATTAATACTTCTTTTAATGTATTTTGAGATATTAGTTCTTTTTTAAAGAGGATGGATTCTAACATTGGGATTCCTTTAGAAAACTTTGTTTCTCCGTGATAAGTAAAGCTTAATGGAATACTTAGTTTAAATGCCAAATCTAAATCTTTTCGATGCAAGGCATTTTCATATTCAAATTTGAGTAATTGTTCCCATTTTGTAATGGAATAGGGGTCTTTGATATAGCTATTGTTATTATTGACACTATCCCAAATTTCAATCAGATTATTTGCATTATTATTTATTGTAATCTTATTTTTAATATGCTTTTTAGGGTCATTTGCAAGTGCATTATTAGCTATAAATAGGATTAATATTATATGAAGTATATAGGTGCATTTGTTCAATAGCTTACTGTTTAAGACGCTCAATGTATTTATAATATCTTGTATAAATCTTCATTTATAGAATCAGGCATCGACAGTTTTACGACCTGTTTTGGCTATGAATTAATATAGTATTGAACTTTAGACTATTTCATTTTTCAGTTTGTTTTTAATAATTGAGTCTTAAGCCTCATTGATTACATGTGACAATTTTGGTTTATTTGTTTAGTTGGATTCCTTCAATATTAATTTACATATCAATTTTTTTATATGCTTTTTGCAACATTTAATTTTCGAACATTTCTATTATTATTTAGCTTTATTGCTTTTTCATTTACGAATTCCTTAAATGCTCAAGTTGTTAAGCCGGGTATCAACTTTCAGGCCGTGGCAAAAGATAAGGAACATAATGCTGCAAGTAATCGAAAAATCTATATTGATTGCACAATCGAGAACGGACAAGCCAATCCAATAATAGTGTATGGAGAACATCAGGATGTGCGTACTAATGATGTAGGAATTTTTAATTTAGTAATCGGGAATGGCATTAGGTATATTGGAGCTAATGATATTTATAATATTAATTGGAGTAGTGGTAGTTATTATTTTCATCTTAAAATTTCAATAACACCAATTGCTCCCGATCCTAATTGGGATTATACAAAGGATTGGATTGATTTGGGTGCTGTTGCATTTGGAGTTGTGCCTTATGCAATTCAATCATTAAATGCATCAAATGGAAATTTAGATACGGCTATAATTAATAGCAAGCTAAATATTAAAGACACGGCATCTATGTTGTTGCCCTACCGTAATCAAGTGGCAGCAAAGTCCTTTGATACTTTGTATTTGACTAATAAAATAAATAGCAAACTTTCATTAATTGATACTGCAACAATGCTATTGCCTTATCATAATACCATTACATTATCGGATAGCACTAAATTTGTAACACCATTTCAACTTACCCTTAATAAATTTGACTCAACTAGTTTGTCAAATAGAATTATTTTAAAAGAAGACCAGATAAATAAATCTGTAGATTTAAGTTTATTGAGTGATTATAATGACACAAAATATCCTTCGGTTAAGGCGACTAAAAATTACGTTGATGCTGCTTTAATTTCGGGTGCTCCTGATGCTACAACAAGTAATAAAGGAATTATTATTTTAGCAGGTGATTTGACAGGTTCTGCAACTTCGCCTACTATTGGGACGAATGCAATTTCAACAATTAAATTGCAGGATGCGTCGGTAACTGATGCAAAAATTGCTTCAGGAATAAGTGCTTCAAAAGTGGGGCTAGGAAATGTTACTAACAATGCACAGCTCTATAATTTAAATGGATTAACTGCACAGGTTCAAAATTTTGGAACCCCAGGCTCTACAGGGCTAGCGCCTAATTGGCAATCTTCAGGTGCTAGTCATACAATAAATATTCCAATGGCTTCCGCTAGTGCTGTGACTGGAGGATTAATTAGTAAAGATGAGTACGATCATTTTAACAGTGCCTATTCAAACACCATCAATAGTATTACCAATAATGGAAATAGTGGGGTGGCAAGTATGAGTGGAAATATTTTAAATATTCCTAATTATTCAATTGTTGGTTTAGCGGGTAATGTAAATGCTAATACAGTTTTTGCAGGACCTTCATTTGGCGCAATTGGTGCTGCTAATTTCAGAAATTTAGTCTCTGCGGATATTCCCAATAACGCAGCAAATACTTTAGGCAATGCTGCTACAGCTAGCAAATTGTTAACACCAGTCTCTATTAATAATGTATTGTTTGATGGTACTACAAATATTAATATTACTACTTACACGTCAAATTTATTAACATTTACAAGTACTGGTGTTGGGGTTGTTCCTGGTAGTTCCTTTAATGGATCTGCGGCAAAGGAAATTTCCTTTAATACCATTGGTGCTGCTCCAGCAACTGGTTCAACAAGCATTACAACGCTTGGTAATATCAATACAGGTACCTGGGCTGCCAATGTGATTGGTGCAAATTTTGGTGGAGCAGGTAGCAATAATGGAATTTTAAAAGCAAATGGTTCGGGTGTAGTAAGTGAAGCCAATGCAGGAACTGATTTCCAAACTCCATTGGCTTTTACTAGTCCTTTAATCAATACCACAAATACAATTTCCATTCCACTAGCTAGTGGAGTGATAGACGGTTATTTGTCAAGTATTGATTGGACTAATTTTAATAATAAAATTGATTTGACTCAAAAAGCGGCAAATAATGGAGTAGCGAGTTTAGATGCCAATGGGAAAATTCCAACGTCCCAAATTCCGTCTATCTCTTTTTCGAGCGGTTATGTAGTAACAAGTCAAGCAGCAATGTTGGCCTTAAGCAGTGCGGCTGTGGGTAGTATTGCTATTCGTACAGACAATAACAAAAACTATGTTTTAAGTGGGTTGCCTGCAACTACATTATCAAATTGGTTAGAATTGTTAATGCCAGTTTCTATCGCATCAATCAATGGTCATACGGAAAGTAGTATTACACTTAACAGTACGGATATCGCTGAAGGAACCAATTTATATTTTACCAATACAAGGGCACGAAATGCAATAAGTGCAACAAGTCCTCTTGTTTATTCGGCTAGTACAGGGGTAATTTCAATGCCTACAGCAACAGCCTCTTCAGCAGGTTATTTGACTGCATCAGATTGGAGTTCCTTTAATAATAAGTTAGGTGCATTCTCTGCACAGGCTGCCAATTCATTTTATGCAGGTTCAACAACAGGGGTAAATGCCTTACCAACATTCAGGTCTATCGTAGTTGGAGATATTCCAATATTAAATCAAAACACTACAGGCAATGCAGGAACGGCTACCAAATTAGCTGCAACAAAAAATATTAATGGAGTTGCTTTTGATGGATCAGCTGATATTACCATTGCTTCCACTATAGCCAATGCGATTACTTTTAATAGTAGTGGAACTGGTGGAACAAGTCCTTCTAGCTTTGATGGGTCATTGGCTAAAACTATTTCTTATAACACCATTGGCGCATCCCCATTAATTGGCTCATCAAGCCTTAGTACAGTTGGTTCAATTACATCTGGAACATGGCTTGGCACTATCATTGATGCAACACATGGTGGGGCAGGCAATGTCAATGGTATTTTAAAGGCCAATGGTTCAGGTGTGGTTAGTTCGGCAACGGCAGGAACGGATTTTGAAAATCCACTGACTTTTTTAAGTCCATTATCAAGAACAACGAATGCAATTTCGCTTTCAGCAGCTACCACTACTTCCAATGGTTATTTGACCTCCACCGATTGGAATTTATTTAATGGAAAACAAGCTAACATAGTTGCTGGAACAGGTGTGAGCATTACTGGAGGCAACACTGTTGCTATTGGTCAATCAGTTGCTACCAGTTCAAGTCCTAGTTTTAATGGATTAACTTTGTCTGGTTTAAATATTGCAGGAATTGTAACCAACACTGCAGCAGGTATTTTAAGTACAACTGCTACCACTGGTTCCGGAAATATTGTAAGAGCTACTAGTCCAACATTGGTGACACCTATATTAGGCGATGCTTCCGCAACAAGTTTAAATGTGGGTGCGATTGTATCAACAAGTGATATAACTGCAAAACGATTTAAACTTACGATGCCAGCATCAACTACAGCAGCTGTAACAACAACCCTTGATTTGAGTACAGGGAATGTTTTCACAATCAACATGGGGCTTAGTATAACCACATTTACATTGACCAATCCAGTTATAGGTACCTATCTTATCAAGTTTGTACAAGATGCAACAGGAACGCGAGATGTTACATTTCCTGTAGCATGGAAATGGGCGGGTGGTGTTCGACCTAGCTTAACTAATACTGCAAATAAAATTGACGTTGTTACTTTGATTTATGACGGCACAACATATTATGCAACCATTGTTCAAAATTTTTAAAATGAAAAAAATTATTCTATTTTTTAGTGTACTATTATTTAAAGCTCCTTTTATGTTTGGGCAAGTAGTTCCTCAAGGTTATTTAGTAAACCCACTTTATCAAACTATTACTATTGGCACACAGGTTTGGATGAAATATAATTTAGATGTGACTTTGTATCAGAATGGTGACCCCATTGAAGGAGCAGATATTGCATTTAACCGAACCACCACTACCCATGCTTGGTGTTATTATGATCATAATGCTGCTTTCAATGCAACTTATGGAAAATTATACAATGGCTATGCTGTGAATGATGCTAGAAATGTTTGTCCTATAGGTTTTAGAGTTCCAACTGACGCCGATTTTAATACTTTAGCAACTTATATTGGAGGTGCGAGTAATGGTTTCATGCTTAGACAGGCTGATCCTGGCTTATGGACGACGCCTACTTCTAATTCCAATGATACCTATTCATTTACAGCATTGCCAGGTGGCTATATGGGTAATGCCAATTCATCTTCTAACATGTTTGGCTTTGGATACTTTTGGACTTCCACGCCTATTTCGGGAGGTGGTTCTACAAATTATGTCTACTATTTATCTCACAATTATGGGGGGATAAGAGCAGCGACCACCTTTGTTTTAGAAGGAGGAGTATCCGTGAGATGCATCCATCAATAAATGTATTAATTATTTTTCGCAGCCTTCATTGATATTGGAGTAGGCTGCAATATTGGTTTTAATACATTTAGTTTTCCATCAATAGCAGCTTCATCATAATTTAAACCTAAGATGTTTGCAATTAAAGGGTAAACATTTACATTTTCAAATTCGTCAATGCTTAAACCTTTTTTAAATGCGGGTCCCCATGCCATAAAGGTGGCACGCATATCCACAATATGGTTATCGAATCCATGTTTTCCAAGTGTTGTTTTGCGCGTTGAAAAATTAAACACTTTTGGCAAATGTGGAACTACAATTAAATCACCTAAACGATGGTATCTATCATCACTTGTTGTTGAATGCCAATGTGCAGGGGTTTCATCTAATTTATATACTGAAATGGAACTGTCTTTTTTTAAAGCATCATAAGCGCTTTGTATTTTACTTGGATCTTTTGCATATAAATGTAATAATGCATCTCCCCAAGGCACTCTAAATGCTGCTGTGTCTATTGCAATAGGCATGCTAATTGTGTTGTCATTATCCACTTTTGTCATACCGTGATCTGACACAAAAATATAGTTGATTGGTAAGTTGAGCGTACTCAATGTTGCTTGTAATGCATTTACACTACTGTCCACGAAATGAACTGCATCTTCAACATGTTTGTCATTAGGTCCGTAAGTATGTGCTTCATGATCTACTTGTGGTAGGTAAAAAGTAATCATATGTGGACGTTGGTCTTCGGGTAAAATCAACCAATCTTTTACAGCTTTAATTCTTGCAGCGATATCTAATTTTTCATTGTATACATAATAATAAGTAGGTCTTGTGTTTTGAATAGCTGCTTCAGACCCTACCCAATAAAAGCTTGCAGATAACATTTTTTGCTGCTCGGCCAATACCCATAATGGAGTTCCGCCATACCATTTTCCATCACCTACCATTTTAGTATTACCCATTCTGTATTCTAATCCACTTGCTTTATCAAAATAGGTATTGTCTACTAATCCATGGTGTGAAGGGTACATCCCTGTAACAATGGAATAGTGATTAGGAAAAGTTAAAGATGGGAATGAAGGGGTCATGAATTTTGCACGTACCCCTGTTTGGGAAACAGATTTTAAAAATTGTGCGTCATATAATTCTGTAAAGTCTGCTCTAAAGCCGTCAGCAGAAATTAAAATAACATAAGGTTTATTAATTTGACTTTTATCATTTTTTCGTCCTTCAATTATTTTTTGAGTAGTGTCCTGTGCAATTGCTGTGTTAAATAGGAACACTGCTAAAAATAGACTAGCTATTTGATAGATTTTTCTTTTCATTTCTTCTTATATAAATACTTAATAATAGGGTTAGTATGGCAACGATAATTCCTCCCGCTACATCTAATGGAAAATGCTGGCCTAGATATACTCTTGAATACCCACAGGCGATAGCGTAAAATAGTCCAATTAACAGTACGACTCTTTTAGGAAATAAATACACCGTCAATAAAAAAATAGTAAATGCAGTGGCAGTATGACCCGACGGAAAACTGTTCCATAAGTGCATTTCGACGCCCTTAACAGTATGTATTAGGTTGTGAGGAATTGTACTTGCCAGGGGTCTACTAACTTTATCCCAAATAAAATTTTTTGGAATTTGCGTAAGTACTGTTGATATTAAAAAGTTTAATAAAATAAAAATTGCATCCTTTTTATACCACCCAAAAAGTAGCATAAAATAAGGTATCCAAATCCAGCCTTCGGCTAAATAACTCATAAAATTGAAAACATAGTCTCCAATCGGTCCTAAATCATGGTTCAGTAATATAAAGATCGTTTCCCTAGTATGCAGGTAACTAGCTAATAATAGCAATAATGCCAAACTTAAGCTTAAGCCTAGTGCCAATTTGAAAGGTTTGCTAAAAGTAGAATACATGCTTAGGATGAGTACTGATTTGCGCCTAAAATTACAGAATGTTTATAGCTTATTGTAAACTAATTATTTAAATGGTTGTTATAACTTTACAATTCACCATGAGCAAAGAAAAAGACCAAATAAGAGTAGTAGGTGCCCGAGAGCACAATTTAAAGAATTTCGATATTTCGATCCCTAAAAATCAATTAGTTGTTTTTACTGGGGTGAGTGGAAGCGGGAAGTCGTCCTTGGCTTTTGATACCCTTTATAATGAGGGGCAGCGTAGGTACATGGAAAGTTTTAGTGCCTATGCCAGACAATTTATGGGTGATATGGAACGACCGGATGTGGATCAAATCACGGGTCTTTCTCCAGTCATTTCTATTGAACAAAAAACAACCAATAAAAATCCTAGGTCAACGGTTGGTACGGTTACGGAGCTGTATGATTTTTTAAGGCTTTTATATGCTCGTATAGGTAAAGCATATAGTTACAATACAGGGAAGCCCATGGTTAAGTTTTCCGAAGCCGAAATTGTGCAAAATATTTTCACTCAGTTTAAGGATAAGAAAATTAATTTATTGGCTCCAGTGGTAAGAGGGAGGAAAGGACATTATAGAGAGTTATTTGAAGAGATACGAAAAAAAGGTTTTGTAAAAGCAAGGGTAGATGGAGAAATTATTGAGTTAAGGCCTAAATTTCAAGTAGATCGATATAAGATTCATGATATTGAAATTGTCGTGGATCGAATTCCAGTGACTGATGCCATGAAGACGAGATTAGGAGAAAGTGTTGCACAGTGTTTGAAAATGGGGAATGATTTAATGTTTTTATTGGAAGAAGGTAAAACCAAAGTGGTTCAATTTTCTAAACAATTAATGTGTGAGGAAACCGGTTTAAGTTATGAGGAACCTTCCCCAAATAGTTTTTCTTTTAATTCACCGTATGGAGCATGCCCAGTTTGTAAAGGATTGGGTAATGTGTATGCGATAGATATGAATTTAATATTGCCGGATGCAACCTTAAGTGTGAATCAAGGTGCAATACATCCATTAGGGGAGGCAAGAGAAGCAAGTGTATTTATACAAGTGAAACAATTTGCAAGAAAGCATAAAATTAATCTTGATAAGGCAATTAAAGATTTGCCAAAAGAACAATTGGATTTAATTTTATTCGGCGATAAAAATATTAGTGGATCCTTGGATTTGGATTTAAATGATGAAAATATACCCGATACATACACCGGAAGTTATGAAGGTATCGTGCCGATGCTAAAAAGATGGTTTACATCTACTCAAAGTACTGATCATTTAAAAGCATGGGTGGAGGGTTTTATGGAATTGAATACATGCTCTACCTGTGGAGGTACAAAGTTGAGAAAAGAGAGTTTATGGTTTAAAGTAAACGATCAAAATATTGCTGCTTTAAATGACATGCATTTGGATGACTTGCAAAAATGGTTTTTAGCACTTCCTAAAAAATTAGATAAAAAAGACACGCAAATTGCAACTGGTATTTTAAAGGAAATAGATGATCGAATTTCTTTTTTAATGAATGTAGGTTTGTCCTATTTGTCACTAAGCAGACCTTCAAAGTCACTGAGTGGTGGAGAGTCTCAACGTATTCGTTTGGCAACACAAATAGGATCGCAATTACAGGGCATTACTTATATATTAGATGAGCCAAGTATTGGATTACATCAAAGAGACAATCAACGTCTTATTACTGCATTAAAGCAATTAAGAGATATTGGTAATTCAGTTTTAGTGGTGGAGCATGATAAGGATATTATGATGGCATCAGACTACTTAGTGGACATTGGACCGCGCGCGGGAATACATGGTGGACATATCGTTGCAGAGGGTACACCCAAGGAAATATTGAAATTAAAATCGGACACTGCTTTGTATTTGGCAGGTAAAAAAATGATTGAAGTACCTGCAGAAAGAAGAAAAGGGAATGGTAAATCAATTGTTATTAAAGGTGCAACTGGAAATACATTACGAAAGGTGGACTGTGAATTTCCATTAGGAAAATTTATAGTGGTATCAGGGGTAAGTGGCAGTGGTAAGTCTACTTTAATTAATGAAACATTATATCCAATTTTATCTCAGTATTGTTATAATAGTAAGACAAAGCCAATGTCTTATAAAGAGGTAATTGGATTGGATAATATTGATAAGGTTATTGAAATTGATCAATCCCCAATAGGTAGAACACCGCGAAGCAATCCAGCAACTTATTGTGGTTTCTTTACAGACATAAGAACATTATTTGCTTCAGTGCCAGAAGCAAAAATTAGAGGATACCAAGCAGGACGTTTTTCTTTCAATGTAAAAGGAGGTAGATGTGAGGTATGTGAGGGCGGCGGAATGCGTGTGATTGAAATGAATTTTTTGCCGGATGTTTATGTGCATTGTGAAAAATGTGCTGGTAAAAGATACAATCGCGAAACATTAGAAATTCGATACAAGGGAAAATCAATTAGTGATGTATTGAATATGACGGTAGAGGAAGCCTGTGAATTTTTCCAAGCAGTGCCTTTTATTTATCGAAAAGTAAAAGTATTGCAGGAAGTAGGATTGGGATATATCACATTAGGTCAATCAGCTGTTACATTAAGTGGTGGTGAGGCGCAGCGTGTTAAATTAGCAACAGAATTAGGTAAAAAAGATACTGGTAAAACATTTTATATTTTAGATGAGCCTACTACAGGCTTGCATTTTCAAGATATTAAATTGTTGATTGGTGTATTAGATCGATTGGTGGAAAGAGGCAATACTGTTTTAGTGATTGAACATAATATGGACGTTATAAAAGTAGCCGATTATATTATTGATTTAGGGCCCGAAGGAGGAAGTGGAGGAGGGGTGATTCAATTTACAGGAACGCCGGAAGAAATGATTAAAAAATCAAAATCACATACGGCAAAGTATTTAGAAATAGAAATGAAAGCTTAATTTTTTCTCAAAAAATCTCTATTTCCTGATCATTGGGATATGCTCAATGTCATCCTCGTAATACATTTCACCAGCTTGTTCCCAGCCGAATTCGCTATAAAATTTTTTAAGGTATAATTGTGCTCCAATTTTAATAGGGTGTTTACCAAATAATCTTTCACAAGCTTCAATGGAGTATTGCATTAATGCCTTGCCTGCTCCAATACCTCGATATTTTGGGGAACCTACAACTCGACCAATACTTTGATAGCCAGGATAACTTTGATCTACATCAAATAGACGAGTTGAAGCAACTAAGTCATTTTCAATCCAACCCATAGTGTGATAGGCAATTTGATCGTTATTGTCCATATCTAAAAAGACACAATTTTGCTCTACTACAAATACTTCACTGCGAAGCCTTAAAATAGCATAAAGTTCGTTAACAGTGAGTTCTGTGAAGTGCTTTGTGCTCCATTGTATTTTTGATGTACTTGACATATTCCCAAAAATAAGGCTTTGTTCAAACTCTTTGCAATTATTGATGGCAATCCCAATATATTTTCGCAATTTTGCCCAAATTATTCACTCCCATGACTAAGAAAGTAGCCATTATTGGTGCCGGTCCTGCTGGCTTAACTGCAGCCTATTTATTAGGTAAGGCGCAGCAAGATGTAACGGTATTTGAAAAAGATCCTCAATATGTAGGAGGTATTTCAAGAACTGAATCCTATAAAGGTTACCATTTTGATATTGGTGGTCACCGTTTTTTTTCAAAGTCAAAAGAGGTAGAAGATTTTTGGACCGAAATTTTAGCCGACGAATTATTAGAGCGCCCAAGGAGCTCTCGTATTTTTTATAATAAAAAATTCTTTGCATATCCATTAGCTGCATTTGAAGCATTGATGAAATTAGGAATTTGGGAAAGCTTTCTTTGCGTGATGAGTTATTTAAATGCAAAATTATTTCCAGTAAAAGATCCTCAAAATTTTGAAGACTGGGTGACGAATCAATTTGGTAAAAGATTATTTAATATTTTCTTTAAAACGTATACTGAAAAAGTTTGGGGAATTCCTTGTAAAGAAATTTCAGCCGACTGGGCAGCACAGCGTATTAAGGGGTTGTCATTGAGTAGTGCTGTTTGGAATGCATTATTTAAGCCAAGTGGTAAAAAGAGTAAAGGTGATGTGATTAAAACATTGATTGATTCTTTCCGTTATCCAAAACGTGGCCCAGGTATGATGTGGGAGGAGTGTGTGGTTAAGAGTAAGGCGTTAGGTGTGAAGATTGAAATGAACACTGGGGTGGTTAAAATTGAGCGTTTGCAAAATAATACATGGAACGTACATACCACGAATGGTACAATATTAGAGGGTTTTGATTATGTATTATCATCAGCTCCAATGAGGGAATTAATTCCTGCAGTTGCGCCGGCATTTTCTCCAGCTGTTTTGCATGCTGCGAGTCAATTAAAATACCGTGATTTTTTAACTGTTGTTTTAATTTGTAAGGATCAAGATGCATTTAGCGATAACTGGATTTATATTCACGAACCAAATGTAAAAGTAGGTCGAATACAAAACTTTAAATCATGGAGTCCGTTCATGGTGCCGGATCCTGAAATGGCTTGTTATGGTTTAGAGTATTTCTGTTTTGAAGGAGATGGTTTATGGACTAGTAGCAATGAAGATTTAATCGCTTTAGGAACTAAAGAAATTGATCAAATTGGCTTAACAAAACCATCGGCAATTGTGGATGGTTACGTAGTTAGACAACCCAAAGCTTATCCTGTATATGATCATGAATATAAGGATCATTTAAATGTAATTCGCGAGGCTTTAAAACAATACAAAGGATTATACTTAGTTGGTCGCAATGGAATGCATAAATACAATAACCAGGATCATAGCATGATGACTGCGATGTTGGCTGCTAAAAATATTATTGCTGGAACTGAAGTGTATGATTTATGGGATGTAAATGAAGATGCTGAATACCACGAGGGTGGAGATCGTGGTGCAGCAGCAGGCATTGTAGGCCGTGCTGTTCCAGAAAAAATTTCTTAATAATGTTTCAAGAAATATTTAAAGGCTCCAGTAATGGGGCCTTTTTAGTATCCATACTTACCAAGCCATCTGTCATGTAAAAACTTTTTCAGATCCTCTTCTCTTGCATTTTTTTGAGGCACAAAAAAAGCAGTGCCTTTAATTTCATCTGGTAAATATTCTTGTTCCAAAAAATTGTTTTCTCCTAAATGGGAGTATTGGTAATCTTTGCCATAATCCAAGTCCTTCATAAATTTAGTAGGTGCATTACGCAAATGTAAAGGCACTGGTAAATTACCTGTTTTTTGTACCATGGCTAATCCTTTTGCAATCGCTTCATAAGATGCATTACTTTTTGCCGAACTTGCTAAATAAATGGCACATTGAGATAGGATAATTCTGCTTTCAGGGTACCCAATTTTATTGACTGCGTCAAAACAGTTATTAGCAAGTAATAATGCATTGGGATTGGCATTGCCAATATCTTCACTTGCAAAAATTAGCATTCTTCTTGCTATAAATTTTACATCTTCTCCACCTGCAATCATGCGAGATAACCAATAAATAGCTCCATTAGGATCAGAACCGCGCATACTTTTTATAAATGCAGAAATGATATCATAATGCTGTTCCCCATTTTTATCATACAAGGTAATATTGGTTTGCGCCACTTGCATAACCCAATCATTAGTTAATATTAAAGGGGCATTTGCTTTGTTGGTTCCAATTAATGCTTCGACGGATAGTTCTAATAAATTTAATAATTTTCTACCATCACCACCGGAGAGTTGAAGTAAAGCTTCTGTTTCCTTAAGTTCAATTTTATTATTCAAAAAGAGCGGGTCTTTGTTTACAGCCTGCTGAATTAACTTAAGTAAGCCATCTTTATCTAGTGCCTTTAAAATAAACACTTGGCACCTACTCAGCAAGGCGCTATTGACTTCGAAGCTTGGATTTTCGGTAGTAGCACCAATCAATGTAATGGTTCCTTTTTCGACCGCACCTAGCAATGCATCTTGCTGGCCCTTGTTGAATCGGTGAATCTCATCAATAAAAACAATAGCGCCACCTAGTGTCTTTGCTTCATCAATAACTTCTCTTAATTCTTTTACACCACTACTTATTGCACTTAGTTGAAAATAGGCACTGTTAAATGTTGTTGCGATAATATTGGCCAATGTTGTTTTACCAACGCCAGGAGGCCCCCATAAAATCATTGATGGAACTTTGCCTTTTTGAATCGCATTTTGTAATACACTGTGATTTCCTGAAAGATGTTCCTGTCCTACAAGATCGGATAAGGCTTGAGGTCTTAATCTTTCAGCTAAAGGGATGGCCTGATTCATTGTATAAATTTAAGCATTTGTTGCTACAATGTTTCTTCAAATAGATAGCTGTATTTTTTTAAAAATCTAAAAGTTAATAAAACATGTGGTACGCCGGCTAAACCTGCGAATAATAGTACTGCAGAAACTTTTTTTGTAACAGATACAAGTAAATTCATATTGAAGTCGGAAGGAATGCCAGGTGTGTCCTTAGCTTTTTCTTCAATGTATTGTAATAATTTTGCATCGCTGGTTACTAAAATGCTTAATCCATTCAATAAAAATAGCGTGCATAGAATTAATGAAACAATTGCATTCACTTTTATCCAGTCCTTAGATTTAACTGAAAAATGTTGTTCTAACAAAATTCCTTTTTGACAAAATTTGTGACTTAAGAATATATAGAAAACTAAAGAGGCAATTGCAAAAACAAATATCAATGCCGCAGGATTTGTAATCGCAGATAATAAAAATAGTACATCAAAAAATGCGAACAAATAAGCCACTGGTAATAGTATATAACTTAATACCGTATAAATTTTTATGCTATTGGGCATTAGATTATTTCAAGTTTAATTTAATATGCAATTCTTCAAATTGCTTTTCATCAATACTACTTGGCGCATCCAACATTACATCGCGGCCACTGTTGTTTTTAGGGAAAGCAATAAAGTCTCTAATACTTTCGCTGCCACCTAGTAGGGCACATAAACGGTCAAATCCAAATGCGATACCACCATGTGGTGGAGCGCCATACTCAAATGCACCTAGTAAGAAGCCAAATTTATGATTTGCTTCTTCTGGTGTCATACCTAATGCAGCAAACATTTTTTCTTGTAGATTTCTTTGGAAAATACGAATTGAACCACCACCAATTTCATTGCCATTTAATACCATATCATATGCATTGGCTTTGATGTTTGCATATGGATGCTCTAAGTATTTTGCAGCATCTTTAATTTCAGGGGCATTGTTAATCATAATGTCTATATGATCAGGCTTAGGCGATGTGAATGGATGGTGTCTTGCTACCCAACGATTGCCGTCTTCATCGTATTCAAATAACGGGAAGTCCAGTACCCACAATAATTTAAATTCATCTTCTTTTCTAAAGCCCAATTGCTTACCTAGCTCTAAACGCAATTCACTAATTGCTTTACGTGTTCTTTCTTCGGCACCTGCTAATATTAAAACTAAGTCACCTGCTTTTGCATTAGCTGCAGTAGCGATCGCTTTTAATTTATCTTCTGAATAAAATTTATCAACACTACTTTTAAATGTTCCATCAGCATTACATTTAATAAATACTAAACCCTTCATGCCAATTTGAGGACGCTTTACCCATTCTGTTAATTCATCAGTTTGTTTGCGAGAAAATTCACTGCATCCTGGTACAGCAATGGCAATTACAGTTTCAGCTTCATCAAACACTTTAAAATCAACACCATTAATTAACGCAGCGGTATCATTTTTATCTGAGAATACGTGGGCTGGTTTTTTCAAATTACATAATTCCATACCAAAGCGAATATCTGGTTTGTCATTACCATAATTCCACATGGCATCTTCCCAAGTCATTCTTTGTACCGTCTCGGTGTAGTCAATATTTTTAACATCCTTAAATATGCTTTTGATTAATCCTTCAAACATATTTAAAATATCTTCTTGTTCTACAAAGCTCATTTCGCAGTCAATCTGCGTAAATTCTGGCTGACGATCGGCTCTTAAATCCTCATCTCTAAAACATTTCACAATTTGATAGTAGCGGTCATAGCCACTCACCATTAATAATTGTTTAAAAGTTTGAGGGGATTGAGGTAGGGCATAAAATTCACCTTGGTTCATTCTACTAGGTACCACAAAGTCGCGCGCACCCTCTGGAGTGGATTTAATTAAAAAAGGAGTTTCAATATCCATGAATCCTTTTTCATGTAAGTAGTTTCTTGTTGCACGGTTTACGCTATATCTTAATTCTATATTCTTTTTTACGGCGTTTCTTCTTAAATCTAAGAAACGGTATTTCATTCTAATATCATCACCACCATCCGTATCATCTTGAATGGTAAATGGAGGAACTATAGATGCATTTAAAATTTTAAACTCCGTTACTTTAATTTCAATTTCACCAGTTGGGATATTTGCATTTTTATTAGAGCGTTCAATTACTGTTCCTATTACTTGTAAAACAAACTCACGACCCAATGGTTGTGCGTCGAGCTGTGTTTGTAACTCTTCCCCTAATAATAATTGTGTAATGCCATAACGATCTCGAAGGTCTACAAAAGTAATGGCGCCAAATTTACGAATGGTTTGTACCCAGCCAGCCAGGGTTACTTTTTGTCCTACAGATTGAATGTTTAATTCTCCACAATGGTGTGTACGATACATATGAAACTATTGAAATATGAATGAACTGCAAATATAGCCCAATTCCCAGAAAAACCCCATCTTTGCGCTATGGTAGCACCCGAGATTTCACTAAAAACAAGGCGTATTATCCTCTCTGGATATTTCTTTTTAACTGGTATTTGTTTTTCAAGCTGGGCTAGTAGAATTCCGGACATAAAATTACATCTCGGACTAAGTGACGGGGCATTTGGGGGGCTTTTATTTTTTCTACCAATTGGCTCTTTTTTAGGTATCCCAATTTCAGGAAGTTTAACTGCCAAGCATGGAAGTAAAAAAATAGTTACAATTGCCGCTTTAATTTATCCTTTAGCCTTAATTAGTTTAGGGCTTGCTAATAATATTACCCTGTTGGCTATTTGTTTATTTTTATTTGGAATGACAGGTAATTTATTTAATGTGTCTGTTAATACCCAAGCCGCGAATTTGTCAAAATTTTTTGATAAAAGCATTACTTCCACTTTTCATGGATTTTGGAGTTTAGCTGGTTTTACAGGTGGATTATTAGGTGGCTTTTTTGTAGCAAGGTCCATTTCCCCGTTACAACAATTTGTAACAGTTGCAATTACAGGTTGGATTTTTTTATTGTGCTCTCGAGATTATTTATTGCCAGGTGAAAAAAACACACAGCCTGTTTCAAAAATGTGGAATAAACCAAGTCCTTTATTGTTGCAGTTTGGTTTAGTTGCAATGAGTAATATGATTTGCGAGGGTATGATGTTTGATTGGAGTGGAGTGTATTTTCAAAAAGTCGTAAATGTAAATGAGCAATGGAGAACCGTTGGGTATATTAGTTTTATGGCCTGTATGACAACGGGTAGAATGTTTGCAGATGCACTTATTAATTATTGGGGTGCTAGAAAGCAATTAATGTTAAGTGGTTTAATTGTCACGCTTGGTTTAATCATTGCTGTCTCTTATCCCAATATTTTTGTTAGTAGTATTGGTTTTATGTTTGTTGGCTTTGGCGTTTCCTCTGTAATTCCAACCATTTATGGCACTATTGGACGCAATGCAGCGCCAGGCAGAGCAAGCATTGATTTAGCTTCGGTGTCAAGTATTGGATTTTTTGGATTCCTTATTGGCCCGCCTATTATTGGATTTATTTCACAAGCAATAGGGTTAAGATGGGCTTTTTTATCAATTAGTTTATTAGGACTTTCAACTTTTTATCAAGCGCATAAACTTAAAAAGTATTTGTAGATTATCATGAATACTTTTTTTGAAATCACTACAGGGTAGCTTCTTCTTCTTTATGTTTAGGCTTATAAATTAAATAGTAATATGCTAAAATTAGTACACCTGCTAAAAAAGGAATCATCGCCAAATGTTTTACCGTAATGCCTTTGTAAACTTCAATCGTATCCACTTTAAAAAATTCACTACACATCCAAAATGAATTGGCCGATATCCAAACGACAATAGCTAAGTTGTGACATAGTTCGGAGAATATTTTTCTTGTCCTCCATGCAATGATGATTGATATGGCTAATGTTGGGACAATCATAACAACGCCTAATGGTCTCCATACCATACACCAAGCGATATCTTTAAAAAGCCAAAATATAATATGTAGGTTTTCCATTTTACGATAAGCAATCGGTATGTTGTAAAATTGGTTTTGATTATTATTTTCTGCTGACATTTTTAAAAATTGTAAGATTAGATTTTTCGAAAGTATTAATTTTTATTTATTTCTTTTAAAATAGATGAAAAACGATGCACATTGGCTTCAGGTTCAATTTCATTGTTGTTTTCAAGGTGCTCTATTAATTGATGTGTAAAGTAGGGGGCTAAAGAGCAACCTTTGGTGCCCATGCCGTTACATATTGCCAATTGAGGATACATTGGATGCGTTCCAACAAACGGTCTCCTTTGAGTATTAGCTGGTCTGATGCCAACAATATGATCAATGACTTCATATGGCAATACCAAAAAATTATCCAAGCTTGACATCATTTTATCTTTAAAGTCTTGCGTTGGTTTATCATCATTGAAAGTCCATTCATAATTTGAGCCAACCCAAAATAAATCATCTGTCCAAGGTACTATGGAGACATTGTTTTTATAGATATGTTCATTAGGTAAACCCGGTACTTTTATAATAAGGGCTTGACCTTTATTAGGAGCAAATGGGAGTGTATGGAAATAAGGGTTGTGCATTGTATTTAATCCGTCGCAAAAAATGATTTCTTCAGCTTCAATATTTTTCCAGCGAACACTTCCTTCTTTTAATATAATATCATTGCAATCAAAGTGGCTAGCAATAAATTTATTGGTGTCTATTAAATATTGTTTCCATTTTTTTGTCATTTTATTAAGATCCATCCAGTAGCATTCGTTGATAGCGCCTGTCCCATTAGTAATTTTAAAATAGGGGTTCCATTTAATTGAATCTTGTTTGAATAAATAGATATTTTCATTGTTTAATCTGTATTCAAAACTTTCGTTCATTTGTTCGGATGGATGAATTAAAATAATAGGAGCTGTACGTATGATATCTATTTTTAGTTTTTCTGCAATCAATTTATAATGAGCAACTGCAAAAGGTAAAATGGTATCAATCATCCATGTTTGTACAATACGTCTTCCGGTAACCGGATTAATAACGCCACTTGCTACTGAAGTTGCACTTTGAATGTTGGGGTCATTGATTATTTTATATGAAATCCCTGCATTGTCAAGATGGTAGGACATCCATGTTCCAACCAGGCCTTGCCCAATAATCAAATATTTCACTTTTTCTGTAGTCGTATTTTGCAAGGCAGTTGAATTATTTATAAGTTGGAACGACAAAGTGAATGCTATCTTTTATTTGATCCACATTTGCCACCAAATTAATTTCGAAATTTCCTTTATAATCATTGGGCACGGTAAAACTAAATTCAGTTTCAAAGGGAGTGTTCAAAATAGTGGTAAAATATTGGAAAGGAAAAATATTAATAAACCATCCATCTACCGAAACATGTGTTTTTCCATTGAGTAGGGTACATGTTAGTCCACCAGTTTTTTCTATATTAAAATTATGTACTACACTTGTTTTTAAAACATAGGTTTGCCCTAGCTTTAATTTATTTGGTGCTTTTGCTTTTATTTTTAAAAATGGATTTTGCGCATTGATATTTATGTTCATCAAAAAAAGGAAAGCAAAAATCATCGATTGTTTCATGTAACAAACTTACAATAAAAAATCCCTTAACACGAATGCTAAAGGATTTGCAAAAAAAACTCAAGCTTTAATATGAATTTGGAGCTTGAGTTTTTTCCTCTTAAGATTATTTCTTTAATGCTGCAGCCATTGTTTTGCCAATATCAGCAGGGCTTGCACAAACGTGAATACCACATTCTGCCATGATTTTCATTTTAGCTTCAGCAGTATCATCGGCACCACCAATAATCGCGCCAGCATGACCCATACGACGTCCTGCAGGAGCAGTTTGACCAGCGATAAATCCTACAACTGGTTTTTTCATATTGTCTTTGATCCAGTTAGCAGCGTCCGCTTCCATGCTACCACCAATTTCACCAATCATGATAATACCTTCAGTAGCAGGGTCGTTCATTAATAATTCAACTGCTTCCTTTGTAGTAGTTCCAATTATTGGATCACCACCAATACCAATTGCAGTTGTAATGCCTAAACCAGCTTTCACAACTTGATCAGCAGCTTCGTATGTTAAAGTACCGCTCTTTGAAACGATTCCAATAGTTCCTTTCTTAAAAATAAATCCTGGCATAATACCTACTTTCGCTTCTTCGGCAGTGATAACACCTGGACAGTTTGGTCCAATTAAGCGAGTAGTTTTTCCTAATAAATAATTTTTAACTTTCACCATATCCTGAACAGGTATGCCTTCTGTAATACAAACTACTAAAGCGATACCAGCATCAGTTGCTTCCATAATTGCATCGGCAGCAAAAGCGGGCGGTACAAAAATAATACTCACATCTGCACCAGTTGTTTTTACAGCATCTGCTACTGTATTAAAAACAGGTCGATCTAAATGGATTGATCCTCCTTTGCCAGGAGTAACACCACCCACTACTTGGGTACCATATTCGATCATTTGAGACGCATGGAAACTACCTTCTGTACCGGTAAAACCTTGTACAATAATCTTTGAATTTTTATTCACTAATACTGACATGAGGACTGAATTTGTTATTTGTGCCGCAAAAATAGGCTAAAACCCCTTTTTTTACCCTTATTTTCCAACAAAAATTCTAGGTTTTTTTATAAATGACTTGCAATTAGTACTTTTGTCCCTCGCAAAGAAAAAATAAAATCAAAAATTATGGCAACAACTTCCGACATCACCCGTGGAATGATCTTGAAATTAGACAATAACTTATACACTGTAGTTGAGTTTGGTGAAAATAAGACTGCTCGTGCAGCAGCGAAAATTTGGGCTAAATTAAAAGGGGTAGACAATAAAAGGTCTATTGAAAAAACTTGGAATAGTGGTGAAACCGTATACCCAGTAAGGGTTGAAAAAAAGACTTACCAGTTCTTATACAAAGATGATAGTGGTTATAACCTTATGAATAATGAGACTTTTGAGCAAATCGTTATGGCCGAGGAAATGATTGATGCACCTCAATATTTAAATGAAGGTGGGGAAGTATTTGTATTTATGAATACCGAAACTGAATTGCCAATAGGTGCTGAATTACCAGAAAAATTAGACGTTTTGATTACTTATTGTGAGAATGGCGTAAAAGGAGATACAGCTACTAGAGCGTTAAAAGCGGCCACTATTGAATCAGGAGCAACCATCATGGTGCCTTTATTCGTTAACGAAGGTGAGAAAATTAAGATCAATACGAAGAACGGAGAATACGTAGAACGTGTTAAATAATTCCTTCTTTTATGATATTGAAAAGGGCCTTTAAACAGGCCCTTTTTGTTGCCTATACTTTTCTTATTTATGCTTAAAATGCTCCATTTTTGATAAAAAAAGGGCAAAAATTTGTGTTTTTCGCTAAAAATACCCCAATTTTACCCAAAATTGCTAAATATGGACTTAAAACAAATTCACGACCTAATTAAGGTGGTAAACAAAAGTAATATCGGTGAAATTAGTATTGAAGACAAAGATGGTAAAGTAACCATCAAACAAAAAGAAGATAAAATTACAGTTAGCTCAGCACCTACACAAGTATACGCTGCAGCGCCAGTTGCTGCCCCAGCAGCGGCACCAGTAGCTGCGGCTCCAGCTGCAGCAGCACCAGCGGTGGCTGATAACTTAATTACAATAAAAAGCCCGATGATTGGTACATTTTACCGTCGTGCTGCTCCAGATAAGCCTTTGATGGCCGAAGAAGGAACTGAGGTAACTGAAGGCAAAGTGGTATGTATTATCGAAGCAATGAAATTGTTCAATGAAATTGAATCTGAAGTAAAAGGAACAATTGTAAAAGTATTGGTTGAAGATGCTAGCCCGGTTGAATACGACCAACCTTTATTCTTGGTACAACCTGCTTAGTCTCCCATTGTCAACCTTAAATTAACAAAATGTTTAAAAAGATATTGATTGCCAATCGTGGCGAAATTGCGTTGCGTATTATTAGAACTTGTAGAGAAATGGGCATCAAAACGGTGGCCGTTTATTCGACTGCAGATAAAGATAGCTTGCATGTAAAATTTGCTGACGAAGCTGTTTGCATTGGTGGACCAAAAGGTCAAGAATCTTATTTGAATATTCCTCATATCATGGCTGCTTGTGAAATTACGAATGCAGATGCAGTGCATCCAGGTTATGGTTTTTTAGCAGAGAATTCAAAATTTGCACAAATCTGTGCGGACCATGGTATTAAATTTATCGGGCCAACTCCAGATATGATTAATAGTATGGGAGATAAAATCACTGCCAAGGAAACGATGATTAAGGCAGGTGTACCAGTGGTTCCAGGAAGTGAAGGTTTATTAGAAAGTATTGATGAAGCAAAAAGATTAGCAAAAGAAATAGGCTACCCAGTAATCATCAAAGCAACAGCTGGTGGTGGTGGAAAGGGTATGCGTGTGGTTTGGAAAGAAGACGAGATTGCAAAAGCATATGAAACTGCTAAAATGGAAGCAGCTGCAAGTTTTAAAAATGATGGTTTGTACATGGAGAAATTTGTGGAAGAGCCAAGACATATTGAAATTCAAGTAGCGGGAGACCAATACGGAAATGTTTGTCATTTGAGTGAGCGTGATTGCTCCATTCAAAGAAGACACCAAAAATTGGTAGAGGAATCTCCTTCACCGTTTATGACACCTGACCTTCGTCAAAGAATGGGGGACGCTGCAATTAAAGCTGCTTCGGCAATTAACTATGAAAGTGTTGGTACCGTTGAGTTTTTGGTAGACAAGCATCGTAATTTTTACTTCATGGAAATGAACACACGTATTCAGGTTGAGCATTGTGTTACCGAGGAAGTTGTGAGTTATGATTTAATTAAAGAGCAAATTAAAATTGCTGCAGGCGAAAAAATTTCCGGTAAAAATTACGAACCAAAATTACACGCTATAGAATGCCGCATCAATGCCGAAGATCCATACAATGATTTTCGTCCATCGCCAGGTAAAATCACTGTATTGCATACTCCTGGTGGACATGGTGTACGTGTAGATAGCCATGTGTATGCAGGTTATGTTATTCCTCCTTATTATGATTCTATGATTGGTAAGTTAATCACTGTTGCGCAAACGCGTGAAGAGGCAATCAATACCATGTATCGTGCATTGAGCGAATATGTAATTGAAGGGGTAAAAACAACCATTCCATTCCATTTGCAATTAATGCAAAATGAAGATTTTAGAAAAGGGAACTTCACAACTAAGTTCTTAGAGACATTTAAAATGAAGTAATTTTTTTAAACAATAGTATGAAAAAAGTATACTTTATTGCCGCTGTTATTTTTAGTATCATATCTTGTGTTCCTCCAGGAAAATTAAATGAGGCCCTTGATGCAAATACAAAACTTGCTATTAAATATGACAGTATTTATAAATCGCACAAGGACACGGTTGCTATTATTGAAAAAACAATGAATGGTTTAAAGAATAACCTGCAAACCTTAAATGATAGTATAAGTATTTATCGTTCCATTGCTTTAAAGCCGATAGAATTAACAAAAGGAGATTTGCTATTACATAAAATATTGAAAACGGGGGTTCTTAGTGAAGTAGAATTAAATAATATCACATCTTCATTAAATACTAGTACTGTAAATGATAGCAAATTATGGACAGCGCTTAAGCAGAATATAAAAACAATTACTGGAAATGCTTCCGATTTGAAAATGGGTAATGGATTTCTTTATGTGGATGTCTCTACTAAATTGTTATTTAAATCTGGTAAAAATACATTAACTCCAAAAGCAAATTTAACGCTTATACAAATTGCTAAATTATTAAATGCAAACCCTAATGTAGAAGTGATGATAGAAGGGCATACAGATAATAAATTATTTAAATCAAGCGCTAAAATTGACAATTGGGATTTGAGTGTTCAACGAGCGACGTCGGTTGTGAAAATATTACAAACAAAATACAAGGTGAATCCTAGTCGTATTATTGCAGCAGGGCGAAGTGAATACATGTCTACAGATGATAATAATTCAACTGCTGGACGAGCAAATAATAGATATATTCGAATTGTATTAATGCCATCACTTGGACAAGTGTTGAGTAATTAGTTTTAAAACTATCAATAATGATATTAAAAATGCCCCAATCACTCGGGGCATTTTTTGTTGGGGGAATTACCTCTGGGGAATATCCTTGATATTTTCAATCAAATTATCTTAAAAATAACAACTCTCTGTACTTAGGCAAAGTCCATAATTCATCGTCTACTAATTGCTCTAATTTGTCAACGTGGTAGCGGATCTTATCAAAGTATTGTGCTTTTACTTTTGCTTCATAAGCAATTGCTTTTTCACGAGAATCAGTTAAGTTATTAGCTACTTTTCTTTCTTCCACCATCGCATGGACATTCTCATATACTTGTTGAATATGTGTGCTTACATCTTTTAATAAAGTCAATTGTCCTTTGTATAATTTTTCAGGCAAAGCAGCTTCACGTAATAAACTTACATTTTTCAGTAACTCATTCTGGTACTTAATGGCAGCAGGGATAATGTGATTGGTTGCCAAATCACCCATTACACGTGCTTCAATTTGCACTTTCTTAATGTACTTTTCTAATTCAATTTCGTGACGGGCTTCTAATTCAGCGTGTGTGTAAATGTTATTGTCCTTAAATAATTTTTTCGCTTTTTCAGTTACCATTGCATCTAGCGCAACTGGAGTTGTTTTTAAATTAGGAAGGCCTCTTTTTTCTGCTTCCTTATGCCAAGCTTCGCTATATCCATCGCCTTCAAATAAAATCTTTTTACTTGCGACAATATATTTTTGAATCACTTGCATAATCGCAATTTCTTTTTTATCACCTTTTGCAATTAAAGCTTCTACTTCTTCTGAAAACTTATTTAAAGTATCTGCAACAATGGTATTTAAAATAGTCATTGGTAAAGCACAGTTCGCAGTTGAACCCACTGCACGGAATTCAAATTTGTTACCAGTGAAAGCAAATGGAGAAGTTCTGTTACGATCTGTGTTGTCAATCATTAATTCAGGGATGCTTCTATGCAAATCTATTTTTAAAATAGCTTCGTCTTGCTCGTCAAACTTAGTGCCTACTCGAGTTTCGACATCATTTAAAACCTTCGTTAAATAATCTCCAATAAATACTGAGATGATTGCAGGAGGTGCTTCGTTGGCGCCTAAACGGAAATCATTAGATGCAGAAGCAATTGAAGCTCTTAAAATATCTGCGTAATCATGCACAGCTTTAATTGTGTTTACAAAAAAGGTCAAGAACATTAAATTGGTCTTTGGTGTTTTACCAGGAGCCAATAAGTTCACACCAGTGTCAGTTGCTAGGCTCCAGTTATTATGTTTGCCACTTCCATTGATGCCTGCAAATGGTTTTTCATGTAACAATACCACTAAGCGATGGCGCTTTGCAACACGACTCATTACATCCATTAATAAAATGTTATGGTCAACTGCAATGTTTACTTCTTCAAATATAGGAGCACATTCAAATTGAGCAGGGGCAACCTCGTTATGTCTTGTTCTTAAAGGGATACCTAATTTATAAGACTCGTTTTCAAAGTCACGCATAAATGCATATACTCTTTCCGGAATAGATCCAAAATAATGATCTTCTAATTGTTGTCCTTTAGCTGGTGTAAATCCAAATACTGTACGACCACATTGTACTAAGTCGGGACGAGCATTTACTAAAGCTTCATCAATTACAAAATATTCTTGTTCCCAACCCAATGTTGGGGTTACTTTAGTTACGTTTTTGTCGAAATAATTACAAACCGTAACCGCAGCTTTGTTTAAAGACTCTACCGCTTTCATTAATGGCGCTTTGTAATCCAAAGACTCACCTGTGTATGAAATGAATATAGTAGGTATACACAATGTTTTACCATTGCCAATTTCAATAATAAATGGGGGAGAAGATGGATCCCATGCAGAGTATCCTCTTGCTTCAAATGTTGCTCTCAATCCACCATTTGGAAATGAAGATGCATCAGGTTCTTGTTGAATTAATGCAGCACCTTCAAATTCTTCAATAGCAGTGCCGTCAGATTTTAAAGTAAAAAATGAATCGTGTTTTTCTGCAGTGGACCCTGTTAAAGGTTGAAACCAATGCGTATAGTGCGTAACGCCTTTGCTCTCCGCCCATGCGCGCATACCAGATGCAATTTGACTTGCCACTGTTCTTTCAATTTTTTTACCGCCCCTAACACTTGCGGCTAAGCTTTTATAAGCTTCGTCGCTTAAATATTCTCTTGCTGTTTTTAAAGTAAAAACACTTTCGCCAAAAACACCTGTTATTTTAGCTCCCTTGATATCCGGGGAACTAATTGTGCCATAGCTCACATGATTTACCGCATCGGTTCTTAATGACATATGTTATTTATTTTTATTTATTAGAATTAGCAAATTTACCTCCATTTAACGACCATTATCAGAAACGGGGGAGCATTAATGCACAAAAAATCCCCCAATTGCTTGGGGGATTACAATTCAAAACACAATTTATGAATGCCTATTCTAAAAAACCTTAATTATTAAACCTTTTAAACTTTAGCAGTTTTCACCGTTGTGATAATTCTTGCTGCTACTTTGTAAGGGTCAGCAGCTGAGTTTGGACGACGATCTTCTAACCATCCTTTCCAACCTTTTTCTACTGCTCCAATTGGGATACGAATACTAGCTCCTCTATCTGAAACCCCGAAAGAGAAATCATGAATAGAAGCTGTTTCGTGTTTACCAGTTAATCTTAAGTGATTATCAGCACCATAAACATCAATATGCTCTTTCACAAATGGACGGAAGGACTCACAAATGATGTCGTAAATTTCTTTCTTACCACAAGTTCTTAATGTAGTGTTAGAGAAGTTTGCGTGCATACCTGATCCGTTCCAGTCTAATGTACCTAATGGTTTACAATGCCAGTTAATGGATACACCGTATGTTTCACCAATTCTTTCTAATAAATATCTTGCTACCCAAATTTGATCACCTGCTTCTTTAGCACCTTTTGCAAAAATTTGGAATTCCCATTGTCCTGCTGCAACTTCAGCATTGATTCCTTCTACATTTAAACCTGCTTCTAAACATACATCTAAATGTTCTTCAACAATATTTCTGCCATAAGCATTATTAGCGCCAACCGAGCAGTAGTAAGGACCTTGAGGGCCTGGGTATCCACCTTCTGGAAAACCTAACGGCTTGTTTGTAGCAGGGTTCCATAGGAAATATTCTTGCTCGAAACCAAACCAAAAATCATTGTCATCATCTTGTATAGTTGCACGGCCGTTTGAAACGTGTGCTGTACCGTCTGCGTTTAAAACTTCACACATTACTAAGTAAGCATCCTTGCGTTGAGGATCTTTACAAATAAATACTGGCTTTAATAAGCAATCAGACGAACCGCCTAGTGCTTGTTCGGTTGAAGAGCCATCAAAGCTCCACATATCACAATCTTCCAATTTACCACTAAAGTTGTTTTCAATTTTTGTTTTGCTTCTTAAAGACTGAGTTGGTTTGTAACCATCTAACCAGATGTACTCTAATTTAGATTTAGACATGGTACGAATGTTTAAATATTAAAAAAATAAAATATACAATTATTGTTTGGCTTAACTGCCAATTTCTAGGACGAAAATAAGTAAGAAATACAAATTATTAAAAATATTGTGCAAATTTTCAGTGCTTTGTGTATAAAATATACATATTAAAAATAAAATAAATTTGAAAAAAGTACACAAATCATTGATTTTCAGATAATTTGATTTTTTTCAATAATTACTGCTTTTAGTTTAGGCAGCAAGCGATGCACATTTTCGATCCCAATATGTTGGTAATTCTACTTATGGCTTAACAAGCCATTTTGTACCTTCGCGACATCTATAACAGCATAAGTCAATTCAAATGGAAATTACCGTTAAAACAGCCCAACAATTAAGGTTAACTGAGGAAGAGTTTGAGTTAATCAAACAGAAACTAGGTCGTACACCCAACTTCACCGAGTTGTGTGCGTTTAGTGGCATGTGGAGTGAGCACTGTAGTTATAAGAATTCAATTAAATGGTTGAAAACTTTGCCTCGTGATGGTGGCAGAATGTTAGTGGCTGCGGGTGAAGAAAATGCAGGCTTAATGGATATTGGTAATGATTATGGAGTGGTGTTTAAAATTGAATCCCATAATCACCCAAGTGCTTTGGAGCCATTCCAAGGTGCAGCAACAGGAGTAGGTGGTATTCAAAGAGATATTTTCACAATGGGTGCACGTCCTATTGCTTCTTTAAATAGTTTACGTTTTGGAAAATTAGAAGATAAAAAAACACAAAGATTATTAGCAGGAGTGGTTCATGGTATTGGTCATTATGGAAACTGTTTTGGTGTTCCTACTGTTGGTGGTGAATTATATTTTGAGCAGTGTTATCATACGAATCCATTAGTGAATGCAATGAGTGTTGGTATTGTGAAAGCAGGTAAAACAGTGAGCGCAACTGCCGAAGGAAAAGGCAATCCTATTTTTTTTGTTGGAAGCGCTACAGGTAAGGATGGTATTGGTGGTGCAAGTTTTGCTTCGGCCGAAATTACTGCCGATAGCGTGGAAGAATTACCAGCAGTCCAAGTAGGTGATCCATTCCAAGAAAAGAAATTATTAGAAGCTTGCTTGGAAGTAATCGAAACAGGTGGAATAGTAGGTATGCAAGATATGGGTGCAGCAGGTATTATTTGTTCTACTGCCGAAATGAGTGCTAAGGGTGGTGTGGGTATGCGTATTGATTTAGATAAAGTACCAACACGTCAACAAAATATGAAGGCTTGGGAATTGCTTTTAAGTGAGAGCCAAGAACGTATGTTGATTTGTGTGCAAAAAGGAAAAGAAGCGGAAGTATTAGCCGTGTTTGAAAAATGGGATTTATCATGTAGTAATATTGGAGAAGTTACCGATGATGGTTTGTTAAATTTTTATATGCACGGTGAATTAGAAGCTTCTTTACCTGCGTATGAATTAGTATTAGGTGGTGGTGCTCCTCAATATACACGTGAATATAAAGCACCTGCTTACTTGGCTAAAGTAAATGCTTTTGACATGAACTCGATTGCTGATACGATTAATTTAAAAGCAACTGTTAAAGATTTAGTAAACCTTCCAAATATTGCTTCAAAGCGTTGGATATACAATCAATATGATAGTATGGTTGGTGCCGCAAATACTTCAACAAATGCACCTAGTGACGCTGCTGTTGTATTAGCAAAAGGAACTGGTAAAGCATTAGCAATGACAGTAGACTGTAATAGCAAATATGTTTTTGCAAATCCTGAAAAGGGCGCTATGATTGCGGTTGCAGAAGCTGCCAGAAATATTGTTTGTAGTGGTGGAGAACCCATTGGCGTTACAAACTGTTTGAATTTTGGGAATCCATATGATCCTGAAGTATATTATCAATTTGTAAAGGCAGTAGAAGGAATGGGTGCTGCTTGTCGTAAATTTAATACTCCAGTAACTGGGGGAAACGTAAGTTTCTACAATCAAAATCCGGATGGCCCTGTATTTCCAACACCAACTATTGGAATGGTGGGTATTGTAGAGGATATGAATAATAAAATGACGTTGGATTTTAAAAAGGAAGACGATGTTATTGTATTACTAGGTGAACAAAGAAATGATATTGGTTCTTCAGAATATTTGAACAAATTAAAAGGCGTTGAATTTTCTCCTGCTCCATATTTTGATTTAGAAGAAGAATTTAATTTACAACAATTAGTTGCTGAATTAATTAAAGAATCGAAAGTGAAAAGTGCACACGATATTAGTGAAGGAGGTTTAATTGTTACTTTGTTAGAATCAGCTTTTTATAATAACAAAGGGTTTGAGGTTTCTTCAAAGGGCAGCAGTTTGCGTAAAGATGCTTATTGGGTAGGCGAAGCGCAAAGCAGAGTTGTAGTTTCAATAAATGCAGAAAATTTAGTTTCTATTGAAGCGGCTGCTACAAAGTATGGTATTAAAACAACTGTACTTGGAAAAGTTACTTCAAGTGATGTAATAGTTGATGGCGAAAATTGGGGCACAATTACTTCTTGGAAAAATGATTACGACACTGCAATTGAAAAGCAATTGAGTAAATAAATTTATACGCTTACATGTCCAAACAACCAACAATAGTAGTTACAGGAACAGCCGGTTTTATTGGTTCTGTTTGTGTTCAATTTTTTAATGAACAAGGATGGAATCAATTGCTATTGGTGGATGATTTTGGAGTGGAAGCAAAAAGAAAAAACTGGGAGCAAAAACAATTTATAAAAGTAATTGAAAGACAATCTTTTATAGACCAGCTTTCGGATTTGGAATATACCATTGATGCCATAGTACATTTAGGTGCAAGAACAGATACAACTGAATTTAATTATGCAATTCACGAGGAATTAAATGTCCAATATTCTAAGGCTTTGTGGAATTATGCAACAAAAAAACAAATTCCATTTATTTATGCTTCATCCGCTGCAACTTATGGTGGTGGCGAAAATGGATATGAGGATACACATGCTATTTTAGATAAGTTAATTCCTTTAAATCCATATGGTGTTAGTAAGAATGAATTTGATAAATGGGCTATTGCACAAACTGCAACTCCGCCTTGTTGGACTGGTTTAAAGTTTTTTAATGTGTATGGTCCTAATGAAGGTCATAAGGGCAGAATGGCAAGTGTGATTTATCATTCCTTTCATCAAATTAAGGAAACTGGATTGGTCAAATTATTTAAAAGTCACAAGGAAGGATTTAAGGACGGAGAACAATTGCGCGACTTTGTATATGTAAAAGATGTGGTGAATGTTATTTATTGGATGTTGCAAAAAATGCTAGAGTCTAAATGGGAGGCATCCTCAAATGGTTTGTATAATTTAGGCACAGGGAAAGCGAGATCTTTTTATGACCTTGCTGCCAATACGTTTACAGCTCAGGGATTGAGGCCTAATATTGAATTTATTGATATGCCTTTGGATATTAGAGACAAGTATCAATATTTTACGGAAGCCAATATGAGTAAGCTTCTTGCAATTGGATATGATAAACCATTTAGTAGTTTGGAAGAAGGAGTGAAAGACTATGTGGCCAACTATTTGGTTCCCGCAAAGGGGTACTAATTTTCTTTTTTTAGCCCTCAAAGCTTTAGTTTTTAAAATATTTCATTCAAATTCAGTTTATATGTCCAATTATAAAATAGCCATTATTGGCGGAGGTAATTTAGGATCTTCCATTGCGGAGGGTTTAATAGCAAGTGGTTTTGTACAAGCAAATCAAATCACGATCACCAAAAGAAATTTAGCAACCATCCAACACTTAGCAGATAAAGGTGTTTCAGTTACTTCAGATAATCAAGCTGCTGTTAAAGATGCGCAGTATGTAATATTGGCAGTAAAGCCATTTCAAATTAAAGATATTGTCGCGGATATTCAACCATTATTAGTTGCAGGGAAGCATACTATAATTAGTGTTGCAACTGGTGTTTGGATCAAGGATATGGAAGAAATGTTGGATACTGATTTCGCTTTATTTAGAGCAATGCCCAATACTGCTATTTCTATTCAACAAAGTATGACTTGTATTTGTGCTAATGCAAAAGCAAAAGATCAAGTAGCGTATGTGAGTGCATTATTTGATCAATTGGGAAAAAGTATTGTCATTGATGAAAAATTAATGGATGCTGCTACCGTACTTGGTGCATGTGGTACTGCGTATGCATTAAGGTATATACGTGCAAATATTCAAGGCGGAATTGAGATTGGATTTAGTGCAGCTCAGGCTTCTTTAATAGCAGCGCAAACAGTAAAAGGTGCAGCAGATTTATTATTGACTAAGAATACCCATCCTGAACAAGAAATTGATAAAGTAACTACCCCAATGGGTTGTACAATTGCTGGTTTAAATGAAATGGAGCATCAAGGATTTAGCTCTTCTTTAATTCGAGGTTTAACTGCTAGTTACAGAAAGATTAAAAACGACATGTAAGTTGATAATGGTTGTAAAAACAAAAGCTGAAAAATTGTTTCATTTGCCTCCGCGGTATCAGCCGGAGTTGGCTTTATGAAACAATTTTTCAGCTTTTTTAAAGCCCGAAGCTTAGTGTGCTTTTAAAAATGCAATTGCTTTAGCATATGCATCAGCAGTTGCAGTTGGATTAAAGCTAGGGTTGCTAGGATTAGCAAAGCCGTGATTTGCCTCATATCTATTTACAGATAAATTCTTGCCTGCATCTTTCATATTCTTTTCAAACTCATTTACCATTGCAGGAGAAGGCGCTTGATCTTGATTGCCAAAGAAACCGATGATATCACATTTAATTGATTTCAATTTTTCCATGTTAGTTTCTGGACGTCCATAATACATCACCGTTCCTTTTGCTTGAGGTCCTGCAAGTATGGCTGTTTGTAAACTCCACATACCACCAAAGCACCAACCAACGCTATAAATTGAAGCATCAGCTCCCGCTTTTTTAATGGCTCCTTGAATAATAGCTGCCATTCTTCCCATATCTGCACCACGCATTAATTTCATTGCACTATCAGGCGTAGCTGCAACTTTGCCATCATACATATCGACAGCGATTACATTCATGTCACCTAAAGCGCTATAATATTTGTCTGACTCCAACTTGATATTGTCATTTAAACCCCACCATTCTTGAATAACTACTAACCATTTTTTGGTTTTCTTTTTTGCTGGAATAAAATAAGCATTTGCTTGTTTTCCATCGGCAGCATCAAATTGGATCATTTTACCTAGAAGGTTTTCAGGGTTTATTACAATTGGAGCTGGATGTAATGCTGCGAAATTTGGTGTGGAAGCTTCTAATTTATAAGCTTGTTGAGTTTCCATATTAAGGCATTCGACCACATCCGCTTTGTTAACTGGAGAAAATTGAGTTTTTGCCCAATCCCAACTTAATAAGCTTCCGGCCATTAAGGCCACGATTAGGCCAAAAAGTAGTTTTTTCATAGAATTTTGTTGATTTTAATTTAAGATGTTCACTTTTACATAACACTTATAAACATTTATTGTTTGATAGAATAGCTTGATTTTTTTAGGGATTTTTTTTCGCGTATTTTTGTATGACCTCTAAGCATTTTTCCTAAAACAAGACGGTCACATTAAAAAACCTTTGAATGGGTAGTCCTCAATAGACAACTATTGCAGGAATTCCTTTTTCAATATTAGACGCATTTAAAATTATGGCAAAGTATATTTTTGTAACTGGTGGTGTAACAAGTAGTTTAGGTAAGGGTATTATAGCTGCTTCATTGGCTAAATTATTGCAGGCTAGAGGTATCACTGCTACCATTCAAAAATTTGACCCCTATATTAATGTGGATCCGGGTACATTAAACCCGTATGAGCATGGAGAATGTTATGTGACAGAAGATGGTGCCGAAACCGATTTGGACTTGGGACACTATGAGCGTTTCTTGAATACCCCCACTTCTCAGGCAAATAATGTAACTACGGGAAGAATTTATCAAACAGTAATTAATAAAGAAAGAGCAGGTGAATTTTTAGGAAAAACTGTGCAAGTTGTTCCGCACATTACAGATGAGATAAAGCATAGAATGTTATTGTTGGGTAAAGACGGAAAATTTGATGTGGTTATTACTGAAATAGGAGGTACAGTGGGCGATATTGAAAGCACGCCCTTTATTGAAACTGTTCGTCAAATACAATGGGAATTACCAGAGGAAGATGTAATGGTTGTTCATTTAACTTTAATTCCATATTTAAATGCGGCGAAGGAATTAAAAACTAAACCAACTCAACATAGTGTTAGAATGTTAAGTGAAACTGGTGTGCACCCAGATGTAATTGTATGTAGAACCGAGCATCCTTTGAATGATGATATTAAGCGTAAAATTGCTTTATTCTGTAATGTGAAACAAGGCAATGTGATTGAGTCTTGTGACGCTAGCACTATTTACGAAGTGCCGTTATTAATGTTAAAAGAGCAGTTGGATTTAATAGTGATGAAAAAATTAAATATCACTAATTTCAAAGAACCGGATTTGACTAAATGGAATGGTTTTTTAAATAAATTAAAAAATCCAAAAGCGACTGTCAACATTGGATTGATAGGCAAATACATAGAGTTGCAAGATGCATATAAGTCAATACTAGAAAGCTTTATACACGCAGGTGCTATGAATGAGGTAAAAGTGAATGTAGTGAATGTGCACAGTGAAAATATCACTTCTGAAAATGTAAACGAAAAATTAGATGGCTTAGATGGTTTATTGGTAGCGCCAGGTTTTGGAAATAGAGGTATTGAAGGAAAAATTATTGCAGTTCAATATGCAAGAGAAAATAAAATGCCATTTTTCGGTATTTGTTTAGGTATGCAAATGGCAGTAATTGAATTTGCGCGAAATGTATTAGGATTAAAGCAAGCGCATTCAGTTGAGATGGACCCAAACAGCCCAGACCCTGTTATCAATATGATGGAGGAGCAAAAGAGAATAACCATGATGGGTGGTACAATGCGTTTAGGATCTTATCCATGTACTATCGCAGAAAATACTTTAGCGTACAAAATTTACGGTACAAATTCAATTAACGAGCGTCATCGCCATCGTTACGAATTCAATAATGATTACTTAAATGCATTTCATGAAAAGGGGATGGTCACAAGTGGTCTAAATCCTGCTACTGGATTAGTTGAGATTGTGGAGCTTCCTAATCATCCATTTTTCATAGGCGTACAATATCATCCTGAGCTTAAAAGTACCGTTGAATCTCCGGCACCATTATTCGTTCATTTTATTGCGGCAGCTAAGCAGCATGCTACTTTAAATGCGTAATTTGATGCCTTAAAATACATATCTTTGCCCCCACGTTAAATACGTCTAAACATTGAATATGAAAACGGATAAAAATACAGTCATTGGTTTTATTTTATTAGCAGGTTTATTCTTTACCTTTTTTTGGTATAACAATAAGCAACAAGCCGAATTACAAGCTTACACTAAGCATATTAAAGATTCAACTGAAATGGTTAAATCTTTAGCTGAAAAAGCAGCAGCTTTAAAAAATCCAATTAAGCTTGATTCTAATTCAGCTTCAGTTGTGCCCATAGATTCAGTTAAAGAACAAATCACTACTTTAGAAAATGATTTAATTAAAGTTGACTTTAGCAACAAAGGGGGACAGGTTGTAGGCGTAACTTTAAAAAAGTATAAAAATTCAAAAAAAGAATTTGTTAAGTTAGGGGATAGTAGTTCCTTAAATTATACTGTTAACATTGGAAATAATCAGACTGCTCAAATCAATCAAATTTTATTTCCAGTAGTAAATGTATCACCTGCAAATAATGGTGTTCAAAAAATTGAATATTCTTGGACAACTCCATCTGGTAAAATCATTCGTCATCAGTTTACTATTGCACCCAATAAATACAATGTTGAATGGAATGTGCAATTAGATGGTGCGGATCAATTATTAACCAATGGCCAAGTAAATTTATTATGGGATGTACATTCTTACCAACAAGAACGTACTACACAATATGAGCGTCAGGTTTCAAATGTTTGTTTTTCAGAAGGCAATGAGTTTGATTATATTTCAAGTAAAGCAAATTGGACTTTCGAAAAACCAGTTCAATGGGTTGGTTTAGTTCAACAATTTTTTAGTACAACGCTAATTGCAAAAGACGGAATTGGATCAGGTAATTTAGAATGGGCAAGAAAAACAGACTCAAGCACTGGTTTAGCAACTTTAAAAGCAAGCCTTCTAAAAAAAGTAACGGGGGCTAATGTTAGCATACCATTGTCTTTATATTATGGTCCAAATGATTTTCAAATTTTAAAGACGCAGGCTCCTGAAATGGACAAGCTGGTGAACTTAGGAAGAGATTTATATTCATTTGTTCGACCAATCAACAAGTTTATCATTATGCCGGTGTTTGATTTCTTCGCGGGCTTCGTAAGTAATTACGGGTGGGTAGTTTTATTGTTAACCATCTTTATTCGTTTAGTCACTTCTCCATTAACTTATTCAAGTTACCTAAGTAGTGCTAAAATGAAAGTATTGAAACCAGAGTTGGATGAGATTAAGAAAAAATTAGGAGATGATCAGCAAGGTTTTGCAATGGAGCAAATGAAATTATTTAGAGAGGCAGGCGTAAATCCATTAGGTGGATGTATTCCTGCATTATTGCAAATTCCTATTTTCTTTGCATTGTATAGCTTTTTTAATTCAAATATTTCATTGAGAGGGCAATCTTTTCTTTGGAGTCAGGATTTGTCTAGCTATGATGTAATTGCAAAATTGCCATTTAGCATACCAATGGGATTCGGCGATCATATTAGTTTGTTTACATTAACTGCAGTTATTACAAGTGTATTAATTTCTGTTTATAATATGTCAATGACACCTACTCAGGACAATCCAGCATTGAAATACATGCCATATATTTTCCCTGTAATGTTGTTGTTTATTTTCAACAGATTACCATCAGCATTAACTTGGTACTACACTGTTTCTAATATTGTTACGTTGATTTTACAATTAGTGATTCAAAAATTTATTATCAATCATGATAAAATTTTAGCACAAATTGATATCAAGAGAAAAACACCAAAGAAAAAAAGTAATTGGCAGTCTAAGTATGAGCAAATGATGGACGCTCAGAAAAAAGTACAAGATTTAAAAGATAAACATAAAAAATAAAGTTTGCAGCGTACCCCCTTGTTCCTTTTAGCATGTTTATTTTTTTCGCTAAATACCATTCAAGCACAAACTAAAATTGTGGGTGAATGTGCGCTTGAATTCTCTATTACTAAGTCTAATAACACTGATACTATTGGGACTAAGATAGTTTTTGTAAAAGGGGATCAATGCAAGACAATTTTGCAAACGGCACAGTTATATCAATCCTTGTATTTTAATATTCAACAGACAACTGCAAGTATTACCAAAGATATTGGCACAAGTCATTTTTTACAAGTAGTTAATTATCCTCCTCAAAATCAACCCAATTTGATTTCAATGAAGGAAACAATGCCTGATTCAACTATGACTATAGTTGGGTACAATTGTAAAAATGTTGAGTTGAAATGGAGTGATGGAATCATTTATCAAATATGGTATACAACTGATATTGCCGCAACGGTAAGCACATATGAATTGGCATTTAAAGAAGTGCCAGGATTAGTTTTAGCATACACAATTATTCCTTTAACCGGAAGTCCAATATTATATAAAGCAGTCAAAATTGATTTGAGTCCAATTGCATTAAGTCAATTCAATATTAATACAGCACTTTATCAAAGCATTGATTAAGCTAATTTGAATTGCAACAGTAAATTTTAATTATTCGGAGAAGGTGTCTTAAATTTAGGTAAGATCACTTTGTAGTTATAAGGAATGACGTATGATACATTTCCTTTATTGTATTGCAAATAGGCGGCAGTACTGGTGTTGTAAATACTATTTGAATTAGCGAATCCTTTAAAGTCCAAATTTGCTTTTAATGATGCGAAAGTGGCTGTTTTATGTGTTAGAGAACTCAAATTCTTTAAAGTATACTTCTCACTAACTTTCTTTGATTCAATGGTGCCAGTTACAACAATACTTGCATTAGACCTAGCTGCAATCAATAGCAGAAAGGTCGACATTACAACAACAAATATGTTTTTTATGTTAGGCATGATATTTACGAAGGTAATTGATATTGCTTGGTAATTAAAAAAATAATTATAACCATTTATTGGCTGATTTGTGCGTAATAAAATATGGAGATTTTCCATTGCAATTGTATATTTATTATAACATAATGCATATAATACATTAATGTGCTGGAAATCAATAACTTATTTGTCAGTCTAAATTTAATAGCATGCTTGATAGACATAAGGAAGAAGATGGGGGAGATATTCAAGAATTGATGCTTAAATACCATAATTTAAAGGATGGGCGGGCTAATGCATACATTGAAGAGGATGATTTTGAGCGAATTATTGAGCATTTAGATGAAAAAGATGAAATAGGGGAGGCAATACAAGCTGCTGATTTAGGTTTAGAGCAATACCCTTTTTCGGCTTTACTTATGATTAAAAAAGCAGATCTATTACTTGCTACTCGAAAATATAAAGAAGCTTTGAAATTGTTAAATACAGCAACCTTGTATGACCACAATGATATGAATTTGTTTATTTTAAAAACAGATGCCTATTTGGCTTTAGATCAACCAGAAAAAGCAATTTTATTATTACAAGAGGCATTGCATTTATTTGAAGGAGCAGAAAGGACTGAAGTTTTATTTGAACTGGCCGATGTTTATGATGATCATGAAGCTTTTGATAAAGTTTTTGATTGCTTACAATTAGTGCTCGAAGACGATCCAATGAATGAGGAAGCTTTGTATAAAATTTGTTTTTGGACTGACTTTACGGGAAGGAATGAAGAGAGTATCAATTTACATCAACGCATTATTGATGAGCAGCCCTACAATGCATTGGCTTGGTTTAATTTAGCTGCTGCTTATCAAGGCTTGAAACTGCATGAAAAGGCCATTGATGCGTATCAGTATGCGATTGTAATTGACGAAAAATTTGATTATGCATATCGCAATATGGGAGATGCCTATTTAAGAATCAGAAAATATAAGGAAGCTATTGAGGCATTAGAAAAAGTATTGGAATTGTCTCGTCCCGAAGATGTTATATATGAAGCAATAGGACATTGTTATCATAGAATGAAAAATTTTGCACAAGCGCGCTTTCATTATAAAAAAGCAGTGCATTTGAATCCTGATGATAGTAGGCTATTTCAAAAAATTGCGGCAACCTATATGCAGCAAGGTCAATGGGAACAGGCAATTAAGCAGTTAGAGCATGCAATGCGAATTCATAAACACATAAACGAGTATCATATTTTACTTGGTGAATGTTATATGAATTTAAAATTATTTAAGGAAGCTTCAGTTTGTTTTGGAACTGTTGTAAAAAATAAACCAAAGCAAATTGCAGGGTGGGAATATTTGGTGAAATGTTTGGTCGCTAATAAGCAATTGGATTTAGCTTTAGAGCAAACCGAGATTGCGTATATATCAACACAAGGGAAGTCAATATTTATTTTTTATCGAAGTGCAATATTGTATATGATGGGGAAAATAAGTGAAGGAATTTTACAATTAGAAATGGCTTTATCAAAATCCTCCAAATTAGTAAATAAGCTAATAAAATTTTATCCTGAAATGGTGCAAGATCCTAAGGTTGCAGAACTCATTGCGCAAAATAAGAAGGGTAAGCTATCTTGATTTATTTGATTTATCTTTGTAGCATATAAGTGATTAATTATGATGAACTTTAATTTAACTCAAATTCCAGAAAGAACCCCAAAGCCACGTAAAAATGGATTAACGATGGTGATGGACAAGGGATTGAGTTTTGCAGAAGCAGAAAATTTTCTAAGCATATCGGCTCCTCATACAGATGTTGTAAAATTAGGATTTGGTACTTCGGCCGTTACACCCAATTTGCGCGCTAAAATTGAGTTATATCAGTCTCATGGCATTCCTGTTTATTTTGGAGGTACCTTATTTGAAGCCTTTGTAATAAGAAACCAGTTTGATGATTATATAGCAATGTGTAAGGATTATAAAATTGATTTGATTGAAGTTAGTGATGGATCTATTGAAATTCCGCATACTGAGAAATGCGGATACATTGAAAAAATTGCTAAAATATCTAAAGTAATTAGTGAGGTAGGTAGTAAGGATGCAGCGCATATTATCCCACCGTATAAATGGATTGAATTAATGTCAGCAGAATTAAATGCTGGTTCAGAATATGTGATTGCTGAAGCACGTGAGGCAGGAAATGTAGGAATTTATAGAGGAAGCGGTGAAGTGCGAGAGGGTTTGGTGCAAGAAATTTTAACAAAAATTCCAGCTGAAAAAATATTGTGGGAAGCACCTCAAAAAGCACAGCAATTGTACTTCTTAGAATTAATTGGGTGTAATGTGAATTTAGGAAATATTGCACCTACCGAGGTGATTCCATTGGAAGCGATGAGAATTGGTTTAAGAGGAGATACATTTGATTTATATTTAAATAAGTAACATTGCGACAGTTTGGTTTAATAGGATACCCTTTATCACACTCCTTTTCAAAAGGATACTTTGCAGATAAATTTCAACAACAGGAAATTAATGATGCACAGTATGAAAATTATCCAATAGCATCTATCAATGAGTTTAAAAAGTTGTGGGAAAATGACCAGGACTTACTAGGATTAAATGTTACCATTCCCTATAAAAAAGAAGTGATACCATTTGTGCAATATCCTTCATTGGTTGTGAAAGAAATTAATGCTTGCAATTGTATTCGAAAATTCAATGGAGCATTGTATGGTTATAATACTGATGTCATTGGATTTCAGAAGTCATTGCAACCTAATTTAAAACCACACCATACCCATGCATTGATTTTAGGAACCGGAGGTGCAGCTGCTGCAGTAGAGTGGGTGATGAAAAATTTGAACATTGAGTATAAATTCGTTAGTAGAACTCAATCTGAAAATTTTGATGCGACTTATATCGCTTATAATGAATTGACTCCTGAACTAATTGCATCGCATACACTCATCATTAATACGAGTCCGTTGGGTATGTATCCTAATGTCAATGAAGCACCCGCAATTCAATACGATGCAATCACTTCAAAACATCATTTATTTGATTTGATTTACAATCCTACTGAAACATTATTTCTAAAAAATGGAGCAGCACAAGGAGCAACTACACAAAATGGATTAGAGATGTTGCATATTCAAGCAGAGGAAAGTTGGAGAATTTGGACTGCTTCAAAACCACCTGAACAATTGTCAAAATAAATTGGGGTTATTGAATTTATTTGGATCTTAAAAAATCAAATAATTGAGTGACTGCTTTTTGACGATGACTGAATTTGTTTTTTTCTTCCATTGACATTTGAGCAAAACTTTTGGTAGCTCCATCGGGAATGAAAATAGGATCATATCCAAATCCTTTTTCACCATGCATTTTAGTAGCTATTGTACCTTTACAGATTCCTTCAAAATAATAGGTTTGTAGCTCATTATTCGAATTATTCCAAATTAAACAAATGACAGTTCTAAATTGTGCAGCACGATTATCTATTCGGTTTAAATTGAATAATACTTTATCAATGTTTGCTTGAAAATCTCTATCCTCGCCAGCAAACCTTGCACTTTTTACGCCCGGCGCCCCGTTTAAAGCTTCAATTTCCAAACCAGTGTCTTCACTAAAACAATTTTGGTTGGCCAACTTATAAATAGTGTTTGCTTTTTCAGCAGCATTATCTTGCAAGGTATCATAGGGCTCTGGAATATCAATATCAATACCTGCTTCTTTAAGTGGAATAATTTTAAAATCAGCCCCCACTAAAGATTGAATTTCGTTTACTTTATTTTGATTATTAGTGGCGAAAATTAAGGTATGCATGTAAATAAAATAGAAGTGACTTATATAATTAGGAAATAGTTAAAGAGGAATATTTTTTTTAAAACTATAAATTAAATAACAGTTTTAATGCGTTCCACAATTTAGACTTTTCTAATTTGGCAGCTTGATCCCCTCCCTGCATACTTCTTAGGCTACTACTAAATAAAATATGCGTTTCACCCAATACTACCGGTTTATAAAGTGTTGCGGGAAGTTTTATTTTAATTTGCGCGCTAGTTAAATCAAAAGCCAATACCAATTGAGAAGGGAGGGTAGATAAAATTTCGTGAATGCTAACTGGTTGAGTTGCCATATTTACTAGTGCAATATCAGCAAGCGTTAATTTACACGCATTTAAAATAGATGACAACAATCCTAAGTCAGTCTCATTCAAATGAACAGCCTCAACATCATTAACAAGCACTACTATTTTTTTAAGATGATCTCCTAAAAACTTGAGTGGTTGAGTTGGTGTGGTTTTATGTGCATTTACAACTTCATTGTTTGATGTAGATGCGATTGCTTCTTTTCCAATGGCGGTAATAATTGCTTTCTCTTCAATTTCTACTGACTTTATTTCCTTTTCAGGTATTACCAAAGTATCTTTGAATAATGTAACTAATACAGCAGCAGGTAATATTGTTTTTTGATCTTGCATCGGGTGGAAAATTAACTCAAATGCATCGATTGGAAAAATAACAATTGTAAGTTTTTGGAATATTTCTTATTTTTGTCTTTAGAACCTAATGTAATTTATTTAAAAGCAATTTTATGTCATCACATTCTATCCCTGTTACCAAAACTAAAAATCCAAAGCTGCCTACTTTCAATATGGATGAAATTGCTTTTGGAAAAAATTTCACTGACCACATGTTGGTTGCAGACTATGAAAATGGTGAATGGAAAAATGTTGAAATAAAACCATACGCTCCTTTTGAGGTAGATCCATCATGCGCAACATTGCATTATGGGCAAACAATTTTTGAAGGCATTAAGGCTTTTAAAAATGATAAAGGAGAAGTAGTTATTTTTAGACCCGATCAAAATTTAATACGATTTAATACTTCGGCTGAACGCATGCAAATGCCTACTATTCCTGAATGGATATTTATGGAGGGAATGAAACAGTTAATTGATTTAGAAAGAGAGTGGATTCCAAGTAAACCTGATTCATCATTATATATAAGACCATTCATGATAGCTATGGATCCATTTTTAGGAGTGCGTCCTTCATTAACATATAAGTTCATGATTATTTTAGGACCTAGTGGCGCTTATCATGCTGCTCCAATGAAAATATTAATTGAACAACATTATACGCGTGCAACACCAGGTGGTGTTGGTTTTGCAAAGAATGGTGGGAATTATGGTGGAAGTTTATATCCAGTTTCTTTAGCACAAGCTAAAGGGTATGATCAGGTTTTATGGACGGATGCAATCGAACATAAATATGTAGAAGAAGTTGGTATGATGAATGTAATGTTTGTCATTGATGGAAAAATAATTACTCCAACTGTTGAGAAAGGAACCGTATTGAAAGGGGTTACAAGAAATTCAGCAATTACATTATTAAGAGAAATGGGGTATGAGGTTGAAGAAAGATTCTTATCAGTAGAGGAAATTGTAGATGCGCATAAGAAGGGATTATTTACCGAAGTATTTGGGGTAGGAACCGCTGCGGTGGTGTCTTATATTTCAAGATTAGCACACGGAGAATACATCATGGATTTTGATATTGAGGCCTTAAAAGTAGCACCAGCCCTTAAAAATCACCTTCATGAGCTAAGAATGGGAAATATTGTGGACAAACATGGTTGGTTACAACATGTTTAGTTAAATAGTTGAAAATCAAACAATTGAAAAGAATTAATTCTCCTTTTTATTGTTTTTTCGGGGCAAAATTGGGCTATTTCCTTTATTTTTTTAAAATTAGCCAATAAACATTTTGGTATTTCGTTCACAGCCATTACCTTTGCCGTCCGAATTTTTTATAAACCGAATTGAACAAAATAGCATAATAAATGCCTACTATTCAGCAATTAGTTAGAAAAGGCCGTGAGATCATCAGGGCGAAAAGTAAATCAAGAGCTTTGGACGCATGTCCTCAGCGTCGTGGCGTTTGTACAAGAGTGTATACAACTACACCTAAAAAACCAAACTCAGCGTTACGTAAAGTAGCTAAGGTGCGTTTGACAAACAAAATCGAGGTGATTGCCTACATCCCAGGTGAAGGTCATAACTTACAAGAACACAGTATCGTATTAATCCGTGGTGGTCGTGTAAAGGATTTACCAGGGGTTCGTTACCATATAGTTCGTGGTAGTCTAGATACTGCAGGTGTTAAAGACCGTAAGCAGTCTCGTAGTAAATACGGAACTAAGAAAGAAAAAGCAAAGAAATAATAACAACTAATTAATATTCGACAGACATGCGTAAGGCACAACCTAAAAAAATTGCATTAGCTCCAGATCCTAAATTTAACGATGTTCAAGTGACTCGTTTTATCAACAACATCATGTTGGATGGTAAAAAGACAACTGCATTTAATATTTTCTACGATGCATTAGACAAAGTGGCTAAGTTCACTAATGAGGATGGATATGAAATGTGGAAGAAAGCAGTAGCAAATGTTACTCCAGCTGTAGAGGTTCGTAGCCGTCGTATTGGTGGTGCTACTTTCCAAATTCCTGCTGAAGTTCGTGCTGATCGTAAAATTTCTTTAAGCATGAAATGGTTAGTGCGTTTTAGCCGTGAGCGTAATGGTAAAACAATGGCTGACAAATTAGCGAATGAAATCATCGCAGCTACAAAAGGCGAGGGTGGTGCATTCAAAAAGAAGGAAGATACACACCGTATGGCTGAGGCGAACAAAGCGTTCTCTCACTTTAAAGTGTAATAGACTCGAAAGAATAAATCGTTCTATATTAAAAAAACCTCAACTTAGTTGGGGTTTTTTGTTGCATGTACTATCAACAAAACAAGCACTAGTGGCTGGTTTACAATATAGTGAGTGGCTTGTGGAATAGTTTATGGAAAAATATTGTTGGAAAACCTTGTTCATTCATTTATATCATTAACTTTGCGCCTCGATAAATTGACTATTTTTCAAGTTGATATGTCGAGTTATTAAAAAATAAACAACCCTAATATGGCGGATTTAAAACTACAGAGAAACTTTGGTATTGCTGCGCACATTGATGCCGG
>CANCEU010000018.1 GCA_947375185.1 Chitinophagaceae bacterium | reverse complement strand
TTTGCCAGCCCTGCTGGGGGTAATGGTATAAGTGAAATTATATATACGCCTACTGTAAATACAACCATTGCTTTAAATGTTATTGCAGCTACAGCAAGTGCTAAAACTATTCCTAATTATACTTATGCAAATATTGAGCAAATAGGGTCCTCTGCTATTGTGAATCCTTGGGTACTTGCTGGAACAAATACGTATAATACAACAGGGAATGTTGGGATTGGAACAAATAACCCAACTTCTTTACTAAATATTGCAGGTGGTGGGGTGAAACTAGCCAGCGGATTTGGTAATTCAATCAATAGGCCTTCTTTAAATACTAGTATAATTGGTAATTATGAGATAAGAGGTGTTGGTTCAATTTCTGGTAATGCTCAAAATGATTTAGCAGATGACGGTTTTTTAAGATTATCTGCTGGTGGAGGAACTAGTGTAAATTCTCAATCATCAATTGATATTTCTGGATTTTCTACCGTTACAGATATGAGTAATAACATTGTGATGCGCACTAACGGTACTGAAAGACTTAGAATAGATAATAGCGGAAATGTGAATGTGACTGGTAAGATTAATGTAACAGATCCTACTGGTAATTTGGTAACAAAAGCAAGTGGAATAATAAATACTGGTTCATTTGTTCAATTAGACAATGTTAAAGCAGGCCCAACACGAAATGGTGCAGGTGGCTCATTGGCCGGACTGAGTATTGCTGCAGTATCAGCCTCATTTGTTGCTGATATAAGTGCAACTTATTCAAATAACACTATGGGAGGTACATCTGCAACCGGTGTAACATATACCACAACTGCAGCTAATTCGGCATTTGGTTGGGGATTCAGTCAAGGCAATCAATCAACTTATATATTGAACGATACTACAAATAGTAGAGTATATCGTATTACATTGATGATTGGTGCTAATTTCAATAACAACTTCATTTCAATAGAAAGAATATATTAAAAATACATTCTCATATATTCTTTTTCATTAGTGTCGAAATACTATTATAATAAAGCGTAGATAAACCAATAAGATAATATTGAATTTTGCTTTTATTTTGTAATAAGTTGAATTAAAAATTTAATTAACCAAGCCACACAATTCAGTACATAATTTAAATTAGTTTATAATTTTTAGCGCTTTAACGCTCCCACATTACTAGAGAATATCTTAACAGCGATTGCTAAAAGGATTACACCAAAAAATTTACGAACTGCTAAAAGTCCGCCTGGGCCTAATAAGCGTTCAATAATATTTAGTGATTTTAAAACAGCAAACACAATCACTAAATTTACGAGAATGCCTAATAAAATATAAACTTCTTCAAAGTTGGCTTTCAACGACATGATGGTTGTAAGTGTACCACTTCCTGCAATAATAGGAAAGGCAATAGGCACCACGGAGCCAGTATGTCCATTTTTATCTCCTTTAAATATCTCATGTCCCAATACCATTTCAAGGCCTAATAAAAAAATCACAATTGAACCTCCTACCGCAAAAGATTTCACATCCAGTCCCAACACACTTAAAAAAGGTTTTCCTAAAAATAAAAAAGCAACCATCAATCCACCTGAAATAAGGGTTACTTGCATGGATTTAATAACTCCTGCCTTTTCCTTCATGGCAATTAATAATGGTATAGAACCCACAATATCAATTACGGCAAACAAAGTAAAAATAACAGTGACTAATTCATTAAAGTGGAATTCCATAAAAAAAGCTTTGTATGAAGATACAAAGCTTTTTTTATTTAGTAACCTTTAGCTAAATGAAAGCAATTTTAGTGCAATCTGAATCCAATTTGTAGGGTTCTGCCCATGGTATTATATCCGTATATTTCTTGAAAACGATCCTCAAATATATTTTGCGCGTCAATGTAAAAACTAAGCCACTTGTTTTCTTGGTATTGAATATGTGCATTTAATATTGTATAGTAATCCAATTTTACATCAGGAGTTGTATAGCCACCTACATCAAATCGACTACTAATATATCGGCCCGAAATGGAGGCTGTCCATTTATTGTATGTAAAATGATATTGTAATTGTAAACTATGCTTTGGCCTTTTTAATAAGTAATAATAAGTAATGGTGTCAGTTGTGGTCACTCTATTTTGGTTGGTTTCTTGTCCATTTAATAAAGTATAATTTACCCCAATCCATTGTTTGTGTGGCAGTTGATGCGTTAATTCAACTTCTATTCCATTTACTTTTTGTTTTATGAAATTAAAAAAGTTGTAATCAATGTAATTGTAATCAATGCCATTGTTGATGGTTCTGTTAAAATATACCACTCTTGCATCTAATGGGCTAGATTTATAATCAATACCAATTTCAGTATTTACCGATGTTTCTGCTTTTAATTGGGTATTATAACTTATTTGGTACAAGCTTGGCGCTTTAAATCCAGATGATACGCTTGATATTAAACGCAGGCCTGGTTGAATTACATAAGATGGGCTAATAGTGAAAGTTTGATTGTCTCCATAACGTGAATGATGGTTATATCTTGTTCCTAATTCCATTAACCATTTTTTAGATGCGTCATTTATTAGCAATGAACCATACAGCGCATTTTGAAATTGGAAAGTGTCTTTAAAGTTTTCATTATAAGGGCCCCATTTGCTAATGCTAGCATAGGTTTGATGATAAGATCCATATCTAAAATCAGAGCCAATAATCCATTGAATATTTTGTCCAAGTGATTTTGATAAAAATAAATCAGCAAAATGTGTTTTACCTGCATATTGGTTGTTCTCGTAAGTAATATATTGCTTATCAACACTATCGTTTAAGTAACTACGATCCTGTGTAGTATATTGATATTGAAACTGAAAAATGGCTTTTTCTTTTTTATATTTTACTTGCAAACCCGAAATAGTAGTTGCATTGTTAAAGTATTCGTCCTTATCATCCTTAAAAGCGCCATAATCAATACTAGCCTTGTAAGCAGTTTTACGGGTATTTGCCTGCAACGACCATTTGTCATTGATGGCGTAATTTAGTTTAGTAAACCAGCTATTATTTTGGTAACCATCTTTATCAAAATTGCCAGAATTGTATTTATCAGTTGCCGAAGAAAATCCATCTGATTTTTGATTTTCAAAACCAATGGTATAATTTATTTTAGCAAGTACGCCATTCAAAGCTATTTGATTTGTGTTAGTACCATAGGTTCCTGTGCTTGCCCCACCCGTAATAAAACTCCCTAATTTTTTCTTAGTAATAATATTAATCACTCCTCCAATGGCATCAGATCCATACATGGTACTTTGTGAGCCTTTTAAAATTTCAATTCGTTCAATTTGTGCTAAGGGAACTAAGTTTAAATCAAACTCATTACTAATCATTGAAGGGTCACCCACTGGGGCTCCGTCTATTAAAATTAATGTACGACCACTCGAAGCGCCACGCATATAAATACTTGGCACCGTTCCCGCATTGCTTAAAGTTCCTGGTAAATATAAACCAGCTTGTTCGCTTAATACCTGTGCAACGGATTGCCCAGCATGCGCATTGAGTTGTTCAGCAGTAATTACAGTAACCACTTTTCCGGTTGTGTTTTGTTTCTGCTCAATTTTGTTGGCAGTGACAATAACATCATCAAGTGTACTACTACTAATGCCACCCATTTTGTTTTGTGAAAGACTGTCTTTTTGCCCAAAGAGGAGGGTGGTAGCGATTAAGCCAACCGAGAGCGTGATTAATTTTTTGCTCATTGTTTTGTTTTTTGAGTTAACAATGAGCTTCCTGGAAAAAAGAACCATAATAGATTGTTGGGAAAATAGAGGGCTAAAATAGCCACACAAATTAATTGCAACAATATTTTACAATCCTGCTTTTTACCCGAAAGCTGTTGGTTATAAATTAACTAGGCAGGTCTTCTGGCTTGTTTTTTTAAATTGCATCCTTCCCAAATTGCTTCAGTGGATTATTGCAATTCGTTGCTAACAACGATAAACTTACAGCTACGGGAATAGCTCCAGCATTGACTGGATTCCCTTTTAATCATTTTCATGAACCTAATTCCAAGACAAACTTAGATAGAATAAAATGACCGCATCATTTTAATTATTAACGCTTTGTTGAAAACTAGCTAACATTTTATATATTTATCCTTAACAAAGTGAGTGTTATGAAAGAAAAACAAGGCATTAATTTTTTTAGTCTTACAATGATTGTGGTGAGTTTGGTTATTGGCATGGGCATTTTTAAAACACCTGCAACCATTGCTGCAAAATCAGGCACGGAATTTATATTTTTTGCTGCATGGATTATTGGAGGAGTCATTGCATTGTTTGGGGCACTTACTTATGCCGAAATTGGACAACGTTTACCAGTAATGGGTGGTTATTATAAAGTGTTTGCGCATTGTTATCATCCGGGTGTAGGATTCACTATCAATGTATTGATTTTAATAAGTAACGCTGCATCACTTGCGGTAGTGGCTTTAATAGGTGCCGACTATGTAAGCGATTTATTATTTGGTCAACCATCAAGTACTTTTTTTAATGTTTGTATTGCATCTTTGTCTGTTGGTCTTTTTTATATTGTTAATTTATTGGGGTTGAAGACAAGTAGCAGAACTCAAAATATTTTAATGATTGTAAAAATTAGTTTGATTCTTTTATTAATTTCTTCTTTATTTAAAGGCGTTATGGTAAAAACGCATGGTGTGAATGAAGGACTCATTCGTATTTATGATGGGAGTAATGGATATTTATTATTGCTTGTTAGTTTAGTGTCGGTATTTTTTACTTACGGAGGTTATCAACAAACAATCAATTTTGGTTCTGAAATAAAGTCGGCTAAAACAATGCAAAGAGGAATTGTATTGGGTATTTTGATTGTGTTATTTTTATATTTAGCAATTAACTACACTTATATTAAAGTGATTGGTTTTGAGCATATGAAAAATGCAAATGCAATAGGATCATTATTATTTGAAGCATGGTTTGGAAAATATGGTGCAAAGGCATTTGATTTTGCAATGGTATTAAGTGTGCTTGCTTATGTGAACGTAATTTTAATGAGTAATCCTCGTGTTATGTTTGCGATGAGTGAGGATAATGTATTACCTAAATTGTTTCAACAAAAACATCCTAAAACCGAAGCATTAGTTCCGGGTTTAACTGTTTTCGCCATCACAACAATTCTAATTACGTTTTTCGGTAAAGGGGTAGATGATGTATTGAGCTTTAGTATCTTTTTAGATTGTATGGGCATGAGTACATCGGCAGCCACCTTATTCATTTTGAGAAGTAAAGGACAAGGAGATAGTTCCGTAACGGGATATTTAAAAAAATGGACACCTATTTTTTGTTCTGTTTTTGTGCTGTCTTATGCATTTGTAGCTATTGCGGTGGTTATAGATAAGCCATATGCTGCTTTGACAGCGGTTATATTAATAATCATTGTATTAATCCTTTACAGGCTATTTTACTATAAAAAGACCTCAAAAAATGCCAATTAATGCTTTCTTGCGCCTTTCATCTATGTAAATAGTTGTTTAATATAGTCGACTTTCCGTTTGTCTAAAAATTAGACAAGTAGCCTTTATTAGCCTATTTTTGTATTGTAATAAATGCGTTCTAAAATAATCACATGAAATACATATTATATTTACTTTCTATAACATTATCGCTTAGTGCAACTGCACAAGTTCCTCAACAATGGGATTTAAAAACCTGTGTAGAGTATGCCGTTCAGCATAACATTTCAGTTCAGCAAGCAGATATTCAAGCTCGACTTGCTAAACTGCAATCGGATCTGGCTAAATCTAATCAGTTGCCTACTTTAAATGGTTCAACAGGAATGGGTTTAAGATTAGGTCGATCCATTGATCCTACTACGAATGGGTTTACCAACACTCAATTCTTATACAACAACTTTGGATTAAACGGAGGTATTCAAATATTTAACGCCGGTAAGCTTAAAAACAATGCGGAAGCGACATCGCTAAGTTGGCAAGCTTCTGAAGCAGATAAGCAAAATACTTCAAATGATATTTCATTAAGTGTAGCTACTTATTACTTACAAGTTTTATCTGCAATTGAGCAAGCGGAAATTTCTAAAATACAGATTGCTCAAACAAGAGAGCAGTTGTCTGCAACTAAAAAAAGAGTTGAAGTTGGTTTACTTCCCGAGTTGAATTTATTAGAGTTAGAAACACAATTGGCAAATGATAGTAGTACCTATATTTCTGCAAATGCAAATGTGGAGCAAAGCAAAATGTCATTGAAAGCCTTATTAAATTTGGATGCTAGTTTGCCTTTTGATATTCAGGTTCAAGCAGTGGATCAAATTAAATTGCAATCTTTTGCTGACTTACAACCTGACTATGTTTACACAATCGCAGTTCAAAATTTGCCTAGTGTAAAAGCCGCTAACTTAAGAGTTAAGGCTGCAGAAAAAAATAAGTTAGTTGCGAAGGCTAATTTTTATCCAACGCTTAGTTTTGGTTATAATTTGAGTTCTAACTTTTCAAACGTATTTAATTATGTAAGTGGTTATAACTTAACTGGGGTAAGTACACCTAATGCCAGTACCCCTTTTGTTACCGTGAATAGTGCAAAATATTTTATTCAAAGTCCAGTGTTTACGCCAGTAACTACACAACGTAATTGGGGAAATATTTGGAATGGATGGGGTGATCAGGTGAATAATAACTTTGGTCAAAGTTTTGGACTTCAAATGTCTATTCCAATATTCAATGGTAATCAATCTAAGATTGCTTATCAACAATCAAAATTAAATTATCGCAACGCAAGCTTACAACAAGAAAATACCAATCTTAAATTAAAGCAAGACGTTTATACTGCTTATAACAATGCTGTTATTGCATTTAATAAGTTGGTAGCGAATCAAAAAGCGGTTGCATCTGCTGAAAAAACATATTTGTTTGCTACAAAGAGATATGACTTGGGTTTATTAGGAACGATTGAATTATTGAACAATCAAAATAATTTCCTAAAAGCAAAAGTGAACTTTAAAGCTGCACAATATGAATATGTTTTCAGAATTAAATTATTAGAATTCTATAAAGGAGAATCCCTTTCACTATAAAAATATAAGCACAAAATAAATAGAGCGTTATGAATAAGAAATTAATTTGGGTACTTGTTGGATTGGTTGCAGTAATCATCCTTTTAGTAGGATTGAAAAAGGCTGGTGTAATTGGCAAAGAAACGGGAGAGGAAGTTACTTCCGAAAAAGTACAATTGCGAACCATTACTGAATCAGTGAATGCAAGTGGTAAAGTGTATCCTGAAATTGAAGTAAAAGTGAGTCCGGATATCTCTGGCGAAATTGTAAACTTATTTGTGGAGGAAGGCGATAAGGTAACCAAGGGGCAAGTTCTTGCTAAAATATACGCTGATATTTATTCTACACAAAAAGATCAGGCAAATGCAAGTGTAAATCAATTTCAAGCACAATATGAAAATATTAAAGCTTCATTAAGTGGATTAAAAACGAGCTATGATAATGCAAAGACCACATATGATCGCTATAAGAAATTATTAGACGACAAAGTAGTTTCAAGATCTGAGTTTGAGCAAACTGAGCAAACTTATCGTTCAGCGGAATCTAATTATTTAGGTGCTTTGCAAACAATTAAAAGTGGCGCAGCGCAAATTCAAGGAGTGAGAGCGCAATTGTCTCGTGCTGAAAAAGATTTAGCACGTACAACCATCACAGCTCCAATGGATGGTATTGTTAGCTCAATGAGTGTTAAAAAAGGAGAGCGTGTTGTAGGTACTGCTCAAATGGCAGGTACTGAAATGATGCGTGTTGCTGACATGAAAAGCATTGAAGTAAGAGTGGATGTAGGTGAAAACGATATTACAAAAGTTAAAATTGGAGATACAGCATTGGTTGAAGTAGATGCTTATAATAACAGAAAATTTAAAGGGATTGTTTATAAAATTGCCAACCCTGTTACAGCGGCTACAGCGGCCGCAACCTCTACTGAAGTTGCAAACTATAAAGTGCATATTAGATTAGAGCCTTCTAGCTATGCCGATTTAATTAAAGAAAATAGTAAGTTCCCATTCCGTCCGGGAATGACTGCTAGTGCGGATATTCAAACTAAATCAAAAGTAAATGTAATTTCTATCCCATTAAATGCAGTAACAACAAGAGACAAGGAAGGAAATGGAAAAGATACAAAAGTATCTACAAAAACTGATGACAAAGCGGCTCCAGCAGCAGCAGGTAAGGAAGATGATTTAAATGAAGTGGTTTTTGTTTTACAAAAAGACAATAAGGTTAAAATGGTTAAAGTAAAAACAGATATTCAAGATCTTAACTATATCGAAGTAAGTGGCTTGAAAGTGGGTGATGAGGTTATAACAGGTCCTTATAGTACGGTAAGTAAATTATTGAAGGACGGTGCCTTGGTGAAAGTGGTTTCCAAGGACAAACTATTTGAAGAAAAGAAATAACATTGACTATATCAGGATAATCTGAATTTAAAGGGACACAACTAAAAAATGTGTCCCTTTTTTTATGTTTTTGTATCTTTGCAGTATGAATTCAAAACGTATTGGTATCATCGGAAGTGGAAGCTGGGCTACTGCAATTGCTAAAATGGTAACTGACAATGGTTTTACAATCAATTGGTGGGTTAGGCAGGCTAGTAATATTGAATATTTTCAAAAGCGCCATCACAACCCCCACTACTTAAGAAATGCGTATTTCGATGTTTCAAAAATTGATTTTTCAGACGATGTAAGCAAGGTAGTTGAGGGAGCCGATATTATTGTAATTGCAGTTCCTTCCATACATGTGGAAGTTTCACTCGCTGGTTTAAATGAAAATGCATTCCAAGGTAAGAAAATTGTTTCTGCAGTAAAAGGTGTTATCCCTAAACTTAACATCCTATTAAATGAATATGTTGCAGAAAAATTTCATGTACCAATTGAGGATTACTTTACTTTATTGGGACCAAGCCATGCCGAGGAAGTTGCATCAGAGCAGTTGTCCTATTTAACTTTTTCTGGGGTTGATCATGAGGCTACTAAACATATAGCCGCTTGTTTTAAAAATGAGTACATCAATACCATTATTAATAGTGATGTTTACGGAGTTCAATATGCAAGTGTAGTTAAAAATATTTATGCATTAGGTGCGGGTATAGCACATGGACTTGAATATGGTGACAATTTTTTGAGTGTATATATTGCTAATTGTGCCCGAGAAATGAAGTTGTTATTAACAGCCATCATGGAGAAAACGGGTCATCAATGCGATAAAGTAAATTATTCTGGCTCGGTTTATTTAGGCGATTTATTGGTGACATGTTATTCTTTGCATAGTCGAAATAGAACCTTTGGTAACATGATTGGTAAGGGATATTCTGTTCGATCTGCGGAGCTTGAAATGAATATGGTTGCAGAAGGATACAATGCTTGTAAATGTATTTTAGCTATTAATGAAAATGTAAATGCACCACTGCCAATCATTACAGCTATTTATAAAATTTTATGGGAAGGAGCTGAGCCTGGAGCTACATTCAAGGAAATTGAACAAATCCTTATCTAATCACTTGTGCCTAATTTAGGGGTAAGTTAGTCGACAATAAAAAAGTCACTAGCGATTCCATCTGCAAGAAATCTTGCTTTTTTCTCAATCGCATAACCCATTTCTGTAGCTATTATTTTCCCTTCGGAAACAAATGATTTAGCTATTGATTTTGTGTGATCCAAATAGGCACTTCCAAAACGTTTTTCAATTTCAGCTAATGACAAACCTTCTTGTAATCTTAATGAAATCATAATGTATTCATTGTATTGAGTGACGGTCTCTAATTGCTCAATTTCAAAAGGCACTATTTTTTCCTCCAATGATTTTATATAAAGAGCGTTGTTTGCAATATTCCATTGCCTTGATTTGTTATTAAATGAATGAGCTGATGGCCCCAAACCTAAATAGGGTAAACCTTTCCAATAGCTGCTATTGTGTTTACTTTCATGACCAGGTAATGCAAAATTTGAAATTTCATAATGTTCAAAACCTGAATTGATTAAACTATCAACAACTATTTCAAAATGTCTTGCTTGTTTTTCAGTATCTATATTTTCAATTTCTTTTTTCTGAATTAAATGATGAAGCACTGTTTTTTCTTCCACAGTTAATGCATAGCAGGAAATGTGTGGAATTTGATATTGATTAAGAATTTCAATATCTTTTAATAAAGCTTCATCGGATAAATGAGGAGTCCCATAAATTAAATCCGTGCTCAAATTATGAATGCCTGCGGCCTTTGCATTTTCAATTGCGCTGTGTGCTTGTTGGGTATTATGTGCTCTATTCATCCAAGAAAGTGCCTCGTCTTGAAAACTTTGAATTCCAATACTTAATCGATTAATTCCTTTGGACTGCCACATTTTAGTTTTTGATAAATCAATATCGTCTGGGTTGGCTTCTAAAGTAAATTCAATTTGTGGGCTGATGTTAAAGTTGGAGTGAAGTCCCTCCAATATTTTGTCTAAATGTTCGGTGCTTAAAAGAGAAGGGGTGCCGCCACCTAGGTATATAGTTTCAATTTTGTCCTTTAAATAGTCATTTTGTAAATGCATTTCAATTAAAAGAGCATCTACAAAATGGTCAATATGTTCAATTTGAGTAGAAAAATGAAAATTACAATAATGACAGGCTTTTCTACAAAAGGGAATATGGATATAAATACCTGACATAATAATGATTAATGAACAAAGCTAACTATTAGTTACTAATTCTAAAGTACTATACTTATTTTTGCAAAGATGATGTCTGTATTTAAAAGCTTTTTATTAGGAATTTTTTGCCTCTTTTTGCTCACTGCATCAGGGCAAAAAGACACGGGTGTGTTCAAAATGGATACTGCCCATAAACTAACAGATTCTATTGTAAAAAAAGACACGCTTTTAATTAAGTATATTCCAGTTTTGCCAAAAACTTACCAACTTGAAGATGCATGGTTTATTCAATCTTTACATATTAAAATCACAGATACCAATATTGATATCCTCAAGGACTACAAAACTTACTATTCCCAAAAAAGTACAGCCTTTCAATTGTACCTAAAAAATAGTGTTAAAGCAAAAGGGGGGCAAATCCTCTATAAAATTGAACAAAGGTTTTCGTTGCCTGATAAAGATTTACTTTATTATTTATTGATTGGAATTATTTTATTGTACGGACTAATTAATAATTTATTTCCTCAATACTATCCAAAATTGTTTAGTCAATTTAGTCAATCTTCATTAAGAATGCTACAAAACAGGGAGCAGTTAGTACAAAATACAGTTGCATCATTGGCATCTAATATCAATTTTATTTTGTCATTTTCTTTAATGTCTACATTGCTCATTTTCAATAGACATTTATTACCTATTTCCTTTTGGGAGGCATATTTTTATGTATGTATATTCTTTTTAGTGCTTTATTTGGGTAAGTATATTTCCCTGCAATTAGTGGGCTTTATTTTCAATGTTAAAGAGTTGGTTAGTACCTATGTTTTTGTAGTGTTTTTAATTAATAAGGTATTGGGTATATTATTGTTGCCTTTTATATTAATGTTGGCTTTTTCCAAGCCAGCTTATTATACCATCGCAATTGGAGGAGCCGCAATTTTGACAATTTTGTTATTTTTATACCGATATTTATTCTCATTAACATCTGTTAGGAACAAATTACATATATCTTCCTTTCATTTTTTTCTTTACCTTTGTGCTTTCGAAATATTGCCTCTTTTGATATTGTACAAATTCATAGTCCAATATTTAGGAGGAACTTATTAAAGTAGACAAGTGAAAAATGGCAAAAGCAACTAGCGTAGAAAAAAAGACGGCGACGAGTAAGTCCATTAAAAAAATCTTTATCTCACAAACGCGACCTGAAAGTGAAAGATCGCCTTATTTTGAGCTAGCTGCTAAGCACAAAGTAGAATTGCATTTTCATCCATTAATTGAATTGGTTTCAATTCCATCCAAGGAGTTTAGAAAAACTAAAATTGACATCGCAACATATACGGCTGTTATTTTTACAAGTAAAAATGCAATTGAACATTTTTTCAGAACCTGTGATGAATTAAAGGTTAATGTGAGCCAGGACACAAAATACTTTTGTATTACCGAATCGGTTGCTTTGTTTTTGCAAAAATTTATTATGTACCGAAAGCGCAAGGTTTTCTTCGGTTCAGATGGTTCTAATAAAAAATTGTTTGATGTTTTAAACAAACACAAAGGAGCTGAGCGTTTTTTATATGTGTGCAGCGAAAATCAACAAGACAATGAAATTGTTAATTGGTTAAAAGATCATAATTGTCAGTTTGATTTAGCGTATATGTATCGTTCAGTGAGTAGCGATTTAAAAGTAGTTTTTGAACAAAATGAGTTTGATGTAATTTGTTTGTTCACTCCAAGTGGTTTAAAAAGTTTGTACGAAAACAAACCTAAATTTGTACAAAACGGAACTGCTATTTGTGCATTTGGATCTAATACCTGTAAAGCAGTTGAAGATGCTGGATTAACATTGCACATCCGAGTCCCAAGCCCACAAACGCCAAGTATGATGGCTGGTTTGGATTTATATTTAAGCCAACTAAGCAAAAAGAAATAAATTGCATTCATGAATGCAATTCCTCACTTTACAAATGAACTTATACATGAAACAAGTCCATACTTGCTTCAGCATGCCCATAATCCTGTCAATTGGATAGCTTGGTCTGAAAGTATTTTCGCCTTAGCTGCTAAAAATAACAAACCCATTTTATTGAGCATTGGTTATGCTGCTTGTCATTGGTGTCATGTAATGGAGCGAGAAAGCTTTGAATCATTAGACGTTGCTGAATATATGAATGAACATTTCATTAATATTAAAGTAGATAGAGAGGAGCGCCCCGATATTGATCATATTTACATGGATGCTTTACAAGCCATGACAGGGAGTGGTGGATGGCCATTAAATATTTTTCTTTTACCCAATGGCAAAGCATTTTATGGGGGCACCTATTTTCCGCCGGTAGCCATGCAAAACAGAGCTTCCTGGATGGATGTGTTAAAGTCAGTTCATGAAGCTTTTGAAAATAATTACGATAAGCTTTCGGAACAAGCAATAAATTTGTCCAATCATTTAGTGCAAGCAAATATCAAATTAAATAATAGCGAAACAGAATTAGAAGGGGCATCAATTGCAACTAGAGAAGATATAGAAATTATTGCAGGTCGTATTATGCAATCAGCGGATACGCAATGGGGAGGATTTGGAAATGCGCCTAAGTTTCCACAAACTTTTGCGTTACAAATGTTACTTAGACATTATTATATTTTCAAAGATAAAAATTCATTAAATCAGGTTACTTTAACCTTGGATAAAATGATTCAAGGAGGAATTTATGATCATTTGGGCGGTGGTTTTTCAAGGTATAGTACCGACGGGCATTGGCAGGCACCACATTTTGAAAAAATGTTGTACGATAATGCTTTACTTATAAGCATTTTAGCAGAAGCGTATCAAATTACGCAAAAGGAAACGTATAAAAAGGTGATTAATGAAACCTTACAATTTTTAGACAAGGAGTTGTCAAATCAAGAAGGCGTTTTTTATGCAGCATTAGATGCAGATAGTGAGGGGGTGGAGGGAAAATATTATACATGGAATTATGATGAATTGAATTTGATTGTTCCTGAAAAAAACTTCGAAGCATTTTGTGCGTATTATCAAATTGAATCAACAGGAAATTGGGAACACACCAATATTTTATGGACACAACATGATTTTTTAATTAGTGAAGCCGAAGAATTTAAAGCTATCAAACAAAAGCTTTTGGCAGTTAGAGAAAGTAGAATTAGGCCAGGATTGGATTATAAAATTATTTTGTCCTGGAACAATTTAATGATCATTGCATTATGTAAAGCTGCTGCACTAAGTGATAAAGGTCTTGTTATGAAGGCTGTAAAATCAATGCAGTGGATGGAGAACAATATGTATAATGAGCAAGCTGGATATTTTTATCATGTAAGCACAAATGGTAAAAATAGTAGTGCCGCATTTTTAGATGACTATGCAAGTTTAATTCAAGCATATATTTATTTACAAGAAATTACAGGGGAAACGCATTATTTGTATAAGGCTAAGCGTTGGACTGAATATGTTCAAACTCATTTTATAGATGAAGAACATACCTTTTATTATTTTACACCTGACTATCAAAAGGATTTGGTGATTCGGAAAAAAGAAAATTATGATGGCGCTCAACCAAGTGGCAATGCAATGATGTCATATAACTTGTTGTACCTAGCAAATATGTTTTCAATTCCCGAATGGAATCAACAAGCAAGGAAAATGGTATTTACGATGCGTAAAATGATCATCCAATATCCTGCTTCATTTAGTATATGGGCTCAAAGTTTTACAATACTGTATTTAGGCTTTGTCGAACTTGTGAGTATAGGTTCTAGGGCTCATCAGGAGCAATTATCGGTTTTAAAACCATTTTTACCACATAGAATGACTCTTTTTGCTAGGAACATAGATCCATTGCTAAGTCTTTCTGCTAATAAACAAAACATTGATAATCAATACTATATGTGTAATAATAACACATGTTTGCCTCCAATTTCAAATATCAAGGATTTTTTAACAATTATCAATCAACTAAATTATTAATTTGCACCCCTTGTAAAGCATGGATTTCGTAACTTTATCCATACTTTAAAGACATTGTGGGCGAAAGATATTAAAAAAAATTTAAATATTATAATCTTGGAGTCTCCAAGCGTTATTATAAATAATAATTATGGTTAAGAATTTAAAAATGGCAAAATTTAAGTTTCCGTTAATGCTATTGACGGTCTTATTGAGTTCCTTAGTGTTTTTTGCATTTGAGTCTAATGGTGTTTTAAGAAATACTCGAGTTAGAACTGATGCTCAAATGGCCTATATACCCGGAGGTTCCTATTATATGGGCGCTAGTGATGAGCAAATTGATAACTCATTGATGAATCATAAAAAATTGGTTTCTGTTTCTAGTTTTTGGATGGATAGAACTGAAATTACGAATGAGCAATATCGTCGTTTTGTTAATTATGTTTCTGATTCTTTAAAGTATTTAAATTACTATTTAAAGACGACTAATATTCCTGATGAAGATACGTTGAAGGTAGATTGGGCAAAGGTTACAGCAATGAATAAATTTATTGCCAATGCTAAATCTCAAAAAGATATTGAGGGACTATTGTCTTCTAGATTGAGCGAAGTTGTATTGCAACAGCAAAACAGATTAAAAGGTCATCCATTACAATTGGATCCTAATAAAATGATTTACGGATATACATTTGTAGATTTGAAAAAAGCTGCTGAATTATCAAACTCAAATAAAGGTTTGAAAAATGAAAAGCGTCTTTTCAAAATTAAAAAAGAAGTCTCTATTTATCCTGACTCTTTAGTGTGGGGAAGAGATTTCTCTTATTCTGAAAATGATCCTTTAATGATCATGTATTTCTCTCATAAATCTTATAACGATTATCCAGTAGTTGGTGTTTCATGGAAACAAGCAACTGCTTTTTGTCATTGGAGAACCGAGCATAGTGATTATTACCAAGGTCGACCAGGTAAAAAAGATTTAATTATTGATGGGGTTTATCGTTTGCCATCTGAAGCAGAATGGGAATATGCAGCAAGAGGAAATTCAAAAATCAATGCGATGTTTCCTTGGGGTGCACCATATGCACGAACAAGAGAAGGACGTTTAATGGCCAACTTTAAACCAGGTAGAGGGGATTACTTTGGTGGCGATACTAAAGTAGATGGTATTACACCTGTTAAAGTGAAATCATTTACAGAAAATGGGTTTGGTTTATATGATATGGCAGGTAATGTGGCTGAATGGACAAGTACTGTTTATGATGAAGCAGGCGGACCTTCAGATTTTAATCCTAACTATCAATTTGATGTTGATGATAAAGATGAACAAAAAGAGAAGAGAGATCCTCGTGCAAGAAAATCAATAAGAGGAGGATCTTGGAAAGATAATGCTTACAATTGTCAAGTAAGTACAAGAAATTTTGAGTATCAATTTAATGCAAAATCATACATTGGGTTTAGATGTGTATTGTATACTACGCCTAAGTATTAAAAAGCAAAATAGTTGACTGCAAAGTATTAATTAAAAATCATTCATTAAAACATAAAAACAATTTATGAGTCAAGTTCAAAAACCTGAAGTAAAAAAAGATTTTAAATATTGGGTAGACAAAGCGGTATCAGTTGGAGCTGCGGTTGTAATTGTTGGTGCTTTATTCAAAATTTTACACTGGCCATTTGCGAATACATTTTTGATTGTTGGTATGTTTACAGAAGCTGCAATCTTTTTAGTATATGCATATCTTCCTTCTGATCCTCAGGATCATACGCATGATGGCGGCGGAACTGCTACATTGGATAGTTCTGAATTAATCAAAGCATTAAATGATGTAAAGGTTTCAATTGAAAATACCAATGTTAATATTGGTGCAATCAGTGCACAAACAGAAGGATTGAAAAACTTGAATGCAAAATTTGAGTCAATGGGTAAAACATTAGACGAATTAAATCATTTTTACGGAAGCGTTAAGACTTTGTCTGAATCAATGACAAGTTCAGTTGGTGATGCAGCACGCACTAAAGATCAATTGAATGCACTTGCTAACAATTTGACAGAATTGAATGCAGTATATAGTAATATGATTACTGCGATAAAAGGAAAATAATTTAATAGCAAATTCAAATAAAAATATTTTTAGATGGCATTACCTAAAGAACCAAGGCAGAAAATGATTAATATCATGTACTTGGTATTAACTGCTATTCTTGCCCTAAATGTTTCGAGTGAAATTCTTAATGCATTTAAAACAATCGAGGATAGTTACGTAAGATCGAATAAAGAGTTGTCAGATCGAAGCACAAAGTTGATTTCGGATTTTGATGACGAAGGCATAAAAAAACAATTTCCAGAAAAAGTTGCTTATTGGAAACCAAGAGCAGTTCAGGTTAAAGAATTATCTGAAAAATTAGCTGCACAAATCGAAGAATTAAAAACTTCATTAAAGCAGGCTTCTAATTTAAAACCCGATGGAACTTTCAATGATGAGGATTTAGAGGCTACTACAAGAATTTTGGCACCTAATGAAAATCATAGCAAGGATAAGCAAGCAAAAGGAGAGGAGTTATATGCATTGTTAGCTAAATACAAGGCAGACCTTGCTAATATTGATACAACTATTGCAACTCAAGTAAATAAGCTGCCCATTAATTTAGATATTCCAAAATTAAACAATAAGGACAATCAATCTATTGTTGACGGAATGAATACACCCCAAGAAAAATGGTCGTATATCTATTTTCACATGACACCTACCATTGCGGGTTTGGCAATCTTATCTAAATTTCAAAATGATGTTAGAAATAGCGAAGCTCAATTAATTGACTATTGTTATTCTCAAGTAACTTCAGTTAGAATGTCAACAACACTTGCGGCTATTGCAAACGCAAGTTCAACAATGGTTATGGCAGGTGATGAATTAGTAATCACTGCAGGATTGGGGGCATATAATCAGGATACAAAACCTACAATAACAATCGATGGAGCAAGTGTTCCATTAAATGCAGATGGACAGGGTGTATATAAAACTGTTGCATCAAGTGCAGGTGATTTTACAAAACATGTAACTGTTACTTACAAGGATCCTTCATCGGGTGAGCAAAAATCTAAATCAACGGACGTAAAGTACAAAGTAGGCATTCCAACTGGACTAGCTTTCTCAGTAGATTCAACGAAAGTTTTTTATAATGGTATTCCTGATGGAAATCCAATTTCAATTTCAGGTGCTGTTGGTGGCGCAGGTGCTATAAAAGTAAGTGTAGTTTCAGGATCAGCAAAAATTGAGCAAAAAGGCCCCGGCAGATATTCTGTATTCCCGAATGCAGAAGGTGTTTTAGAATTAAACATTAGTGATGGCAAAAATTCTAAAAACGAACGAATTAGAGTTAAGGGATTACCTGAGCCACAAGCAGCATATGTAGTGGGAACTTTGACCAAGCCAACTTATTATGGTGGAGTAGTAAGTGCTAGTGAATTTAAATTACAACAAGGTCTTGCTACTAAAGTTCCAGATGATTTTATTTTTAGCGGTATTAAATATAAAATAAAGTCTTTTAAAATGCAATTTTCTGGTAAAGGATTTGCAGGAATCGAAACTGCTAATATCAATAACAATAGTTTTGCGGGAGCTGCTAACTTGATGTCAAAATGTACACAAGGAAGTCAGGTCCTAATTACTGATATTGTTGCTGAAGATGCTGCTAAGAAAGATCGTAGAATTAATAATACCATTTCATTTTTCCTTAAATAAGTTGAAGGCTGATTTTAATACTTAAAGTATATGAAAACAAGTAAACATTTTAATATCGTCAAGTTTGTAGGGTTATGCTCAATGAGTTTATTGGCGTGCATTCAATTAATGGCCCAAGCTCCAGCAAAAAAAACCACTTATCAATTTGGTAATATTAAGACTAAGCCTGTGGTGGTTTATGAGGAAGTAAATGGATTTTTCACAGACTCTGCTTTGCAAGAAACCATTAGTGACACCTCATTGGAGAAAAAAATAAATTCTACAAATCATCAAACTCCACTCATAAGAAAAGAAGATGTTCAGTTTTATGAGACAATTTGGGAAGACATAGATGGTAGAGAAAAGAAAAATAGATTGTTATTGTATGAGCAAAATGCTGCTGCAACCAATGATCGCTTCATCGCCATTTTAATTAATGCACTTGTAAATGACTCGGCAAATGTGAGCGCCTATTCTGATGATTTGTTTACTACTAAAAAATCATTGGCTGATATTGAAACTTTATTTAATGGTCCAATGAGACCTGTAACAGTAACAAGATTGGATGGCACTACATACGACACGCTACAACCTGATGGTTCAAAGGCACTTGCAACAGATTCTATTTATGCATTCAGAATAAAATCACAATATGTTTTTGATAGCAAGAGTAGCAGAATGTATTATAGAATCATAGGTATTGCACCTTTGGCGAAAATTCCTGGTGATTCTTCGGTTAATGCGGATGGAAGTAAATCTGCAAAAGACATGGCTCCTTTGTTTTGGGTTTCTTATCCAAAATTGAGAGCTGACTTAAAGTCAATTCCTATTTATAATCCTAAAAATAGCACTGACATCGTTGACTGGGCTAAAATATTGGAACATAAATATTTTGATGGGCATATTGTTAAAACATCTTACGAAAATTTCAAGGATCAATCAATGAGTGATATTTTCAAAAAAGATCCTAAGAAAAGATTAGAGTTAGCTGAAAAAACAATGCAGCGTATTGATAACTTTGAACAAGATCGTTGGGTATATTAATCTAAGATCTTTAAGTATAAATTACTTTCCAAAAGCCGCTAATAAAATAGCGGCTTTTTTTTCGCCTATCAATTGTGCCAATACACTTTGCTTTGCATCTTTTATTTTGTGTACAGATTTAAAGTGCAATAATAATAATTCTTTTGTTTTAGGTCCGATACCTTCAATATTATCCAAGCCAGTTTCTAAAGCACCCTTTGATCTCTTGCTACGATGAAATTGTATGCCAAATCGGTGTACTTCGTCTCTAATATTCCGTATTAATTTATGTGCCTCACTATGCCAATCTAAAATAATTGATTTGCTATCACCTGGAAAAAACAACTCCTCAATGTTTTTAGCAAGGCCAACGGTAGTTACTTTATCTTGAATGCCAAGCTCGGTTAATGCCTCTAATGCAGCATTTAATTGCCCTTTACCGCCATCTATAATGATAAGTTGAGGCAAAGGCATTTTCTTTTCTAAAACCGATTTATATCTTCTGCCAACCGACTCCTTCATGCTAGCAAAGTCATTAATACCCACAACGGTTTTAATATTAAATTTTCGATAGTCCGATTTGCTAGGTACCCCGTTTTTAAAACATACCATTGCAGAGACTGGGTAGGAGCCTTGAAAATTAGAGTTGTCAAAACATTCAATATGGTTAGGAGTTTTTTGCAAATGTAACACCTGCTTCATCTCTTCTAATATCTCATTGTAGATTGGACTTTCAACACTTACTAAAGCCTGTTTGTGTTTCCATTCTTTTAAAGCATAATCTGCATTCTTTTGCGAAAGGGCTAGCAGTTGTTCTTTATCACCAGCATGTGGGATTGTATATTTTACTTCAAAAACTTTTTCCGTTAATTCGAAAGGAATAATAATTTCTTTTGCACGACTATTTAAATTATTTCTAAAGTAGTGTATAGCAAAATTTAATATCGTTTCTATATTTTCTTCAATAGGAACAGTTAAAGGAAGAATATGTGTTTGAATAATTCTACCGTTCTCTATCATCAAATAACTAACATAGGCCTGGTCAGCATCATGTGCAATACTAAATACATCCATCGCATGCTGCTGTTTTGTATAAATTGCCGATTTTGTTTGGTAATGTTCAAGCTCCTCTATTTTCTTTTTTGTAATAGCCGCTTTTTCGAAAGCCATGTTATTGGCTTGTTCTAACATCTGTGTTTTTAAATTCGAAATCACAGGTTTTACATTTCCTTTTAGTAAATGTTGCACTTGTTCAATTGATTCATTGTAAGCCTCGAGCGTTTGGTATCCTTGACAGGGGCCAAGGCAGTTCCCTAAATGATATTCTAGGCACACTTTAAATTTACCCTGTTCTATATTTTTTGGAGTAAGTGGAAGTGTACAAGTCCTTAATGGAATTGTATGTTTAATATGATCTATTAACTCTCTAACAGCCATAACATTGGTAAAAGGACCAATGTAAGTACTGCCATCATTTATTTTTCTTCTCGTTAAAAATACCCTCGGGAAATTTTCCTTTTTAATAACGATATACGGGTAGGTCTTATCATCCTTTAAATTGATATTGTACTTGGGTTGATAATTTTTTATCAGTTCATTTTCAAGAATAAATGCATCATGCTCCGAGTCCACAATGGTAAATTGGATATCCTTTATTTTCTGTACTAATTCAATTGTCTTGAGTGTATGTCCATGATTGGATAGAAAGTAGGAACTTACTCTTTTTCGGATGTTCTTTGCTTTGCCCACATACAATAAATGCCCGTTTTCATCAAAATATTGATAAATCCCTGGCTCCTGAGGCAGGCCTGCTTGTATTTCTTTAAATAACTCTTTTTCCATTATTGCCGTGAAAGCACAAAAATACTTTATATTTTTGTGGTATGGAATTAACTGTAAATATACCGGCGCTTCTTTTTCCAGCTATTAGCTTGATTATGTTAGCTTACACCAATCGTTTTTTGGCTTTGTCAAGCCGTGTTAGGGTATTGCATGACAAATATCAAACGCAGGAACAAAGACACCTCATCTTTACCCAAATCAAGAATTTAAAGTATCGATTAAAATTGATACGAAACATGCAGACCTATGGCGTTGTTTCATTATTCTTTTCAATAGTATCGATGTTTTTTATTTACATTCAATATCAAAGTATTGCACAGTTTGTATTTTCAATTAGTTTACTTTCTTTTATTTGGTCAATTTTTTTATCACTAATTGAAATACGATTAAGCACTAAAGCCATCGAAATTGAATTGAGTGATATGGAAGGATTGGAAGATCCTTCAGTTATGGAATATTTGAAAAAGAAATTTGAAAGAGATTAATTAGTTGCTTTACGTTCTCCAATTTGTTGTCTCCACATAGCGTAGTACAATCCTTTCTCTGAAAGTAAGGAATCGTGTGTTCCTTGCTCAATTACTTTTCCTTTCTCTAAAACATAAATTCTAGTAGCATGTATAATTGTGCTTAATCTATGGGCAATCATGATTGTTATTTGTTCACGCTCTGCAGATAATTCACGAATAGTGTCTGTAATTGATTCTTCTGTTAAACTATCTAAGCTTGAAGTAGCTTCGTCAAATATTAGCAAATGAGGATGTCTCAATAAGGCACGTGCAATGGATAGTCTTTGTTTTTCACCACCACTTAATTTTAATCCGCCTTCCCCAATTACTGTGGCCAATCCATTTCCCCCTTTGTCTAAAATATTAGTACAGCTTGACTTTTGTAATGCAATTAACATTTCCTCCTCAGTCGCATTTGGTGCAACAAATGCTAGATTTTCTCTAATGGTGCCTGCAAATAATTGGGTATCCTGCGTTACAAAGCTAATTTGATTTCGAAGCTCATTCATATCAATTTGCTTGCTATTGACGCCATTGATTAAAATTTGACCTTCCTGTGTTTGATATAATCCGACGATGAGTTTAACCAAAGTGCTTTTCCCAGCGCCAGATGGTCCAACAAATGCAATAGTTTCCCCTTTTTTCGCCTCAAAGCTAATGTCATCCATGGCTTTGAAATTCGCAGTTTGATGCTGAAATCCTACATGATCGAATGATAATTTTTCAATATTGCCAATTGCTATTGCGTCTGCAGGATTTATTTCAATTTCTTTTTTCATCAACGCATCGAAATTATTTAAAGAAGCCTCTGTTTCACGGTAACTCATAATGATGCTACCAATTTCTTGTAAAGGTCCAAATATAAAGAAGCTATAAAATTGCAATGAAATCAATTGGCCTACTGATAAAATCTCTTTAAATATTAACCACATTAGGGTAAAAGTGATTACTTGTCTTAAGAAATTAACCATAGTTCCTTGAATAAAACTCAAGGAACGTATGTTTTTAACTTTCTTTAATTCAAGCGCCAATATTTTATAGGTATTGTTATTTAATCTATCCACTTCTTGATTCGTCAAGCCTAAACTTTTTACCAATTCAATATTGCGCAAGCTTTCTGTCGTTGTGCCTGCAAGGGTAGTAGTTTCCTTTACAATATTCTTTTGAATTGATTTTATTTTTTTACTTAATAAATTTGTTACATAGGCAATGGTACCTGCTCCTAATATATAAATAGGCATAATTGACCAATGCAACTTTGTAGCATAAATAGAGATAAAAACAATACTTACAATTATTCCAAATACTACATTGATAACATAGCTTATGAATTTTTCACAATCAGCTCTTGCTTTGGTTAGGATTGATAAAGTCTCTCCACTTCGTTGGTCTTCAAATGCTTGATAAGGTAATTGCATGGAGTGCTTTAAGCCGTCTGTAAACAAGGATGCGCCAAATTTTTGGATAATCACGTTTACTGTATAATCCTGAAAAGCTTTTGCAATTCTACTCACCATGGCGGTCCCTACCAATAAGCCTAATATCTTTCCGATACCTTTTAAAAATTCAGGTTGTGTTCTAATATTACCTACTGCATCTTTAAATGGATTTTTTGCAAATTCATCAATTAACCTACCAAATAACATGGGGTCAAACATGGAAAAGGTTTGATTAATGGCGGCCAATATAAAACCAATAATTACTAGTTTTCTAAAAGGGCGTAAATATTGAAATAATATCTTCATAATTGTACATTGTTATAGGCGTAAATATAAACAAAGTCGCCCACTTATTGAAGAGTGGGCGATGAATTAAGCTAATAGGGCTTGGTTCTAGTAGTAATTAGTTATTGGATTGTTCCTTTTGCTCGTCCGCATATAGGCGATTGTATTGATCAATACAAGCTACTACTTCTTCGACACCTGCTTTTTTTTCGGCACTTGTTACAAAACCTTGTGGCAAATATGGAAGATGTTGTTTTAATGTATCAAACATGGCTGCGACATTCCTAGCAACCACAGCTGGTTTTTCTTTATCAGATTTTGTAAAAATGAGGGTATAGGGAATTTCCCACTTTACCATCTGCTCAATAAATTCTAAGTCAATTTTTTGTGGCTCATGTCTGCTGTCAATCAAAACAAAAACACGATTTAAATTAGGTCGTTTCCTTAAATAGTTCTCAATCATCTGCTCCCATCTTCTGCGACTACTTTGAGAAACCTTCGCAAAGCCATATCCTGGTAAATCCACGATATACCATTTGTCCCAAGGGCCTTTAGCGTTCGAACTCATTATTTCAAAATGATTAATAAGTTGGGTTTTACCAGGCGTTCCTGAAGTTTTTGCTAAGTTTTTTTGATTGCAAATTGCGTTAATAATGGAGGACTTGCCAACATTACTTCTGCCAATAAATGCATATTCTGGTTGCTCTAATTTTGGGCACTGTTCAAACCCAGGGCTTGAAATTAAATAAGTTGCTTTGTTAATTTTCATAATGCAATGCAATCACCACTATTTAGCGGCTGGTGGAGCTGGTCGTTTACTAGTTAAACTATCAGCCGGATATTTTGATTTAATGGTATCCATAATTCCTTGACACCATTGAATTAAAGTTGCTTTTTCTGCTTCAGTTAATTTTGCGTCCTTGTGAATCAATGTATAGGAAGCTAAAGGCATTTCATTCTCTTTAATTTGCTCAATTACTTCTTTCAATTTATGATTTTGTTTCCCGATTCTATAAGATGCAAATTCATTGAAATTGATTTCACGTTTCCCTTCGTCAACGTGATGATCTAGCCAAAATGATAAAGGCTGCACTGATGCATACCAAGGATACACCGTCTTGTTGCTATGACAATCGGCACATGCTTTATTTACAATTTGTTTTACAGAATCGGACATAGGGTATATTGTGCTTATGTCTTTACTTGTATCACCAGACAAATTGCGAGCTGGTCTTACGAATTGAAGGAGAACTAACACTACTAGCAATCCAATTAAAATTTTCTTTATCATATAAATGGTTTGAATGATTAGACTAAAAGAATTGTTTAAGGTTTAAATGTAAGTTAATTAATTTAGATCAACACAGTGCCTGTCATTTCTTTTGGTATTGGAACATTCATCATTGATAATATGGTTGGTGCAATATCTCCTAATTTCCCTGGCTTAATAGTTCCCTGCCAATCATTATCAATTATAAAGAAGGGTACTAAATTAGTTGTATGTGCCGTGTTAGGGCTACCATCTTCATTAATCATGTAGTCCGCATTGCCATGGTCAGCAGTTAAGAAAATGGTATATCCATTTTTTAAACCTGCAGTGACAATTTGATTTACACAAGCATCCACTGTTTCAACTGCCTTTACAACTGCACTAAAGATACCAGTGTGACCAACCATGTCTGCATTGGCGAAATTCAAACAAACAAAGTCGGGGTTGCCCGCATTAATTTCTGGTAATAGTTTTTCTGTCAATTCCTTGGCACTCATTTCGGGTTGTAAATCGTATGTTGCTACTTTTGGTGAAGGTGCCATGATGCGTGATTCTCCTTCAAACGGAACCTCACGTCCACCGCTAAAGAAGAAAGTGACATGAGGATATTTTTCCGTTTCTGCAATTCTAATTTGTTTCTTATTATTTTGTGCTAACACATCTCCTAATGTGTTAACTAAATTATCATTTTCAAAAATGACATTTACATTTTGAAATGTTTCATCATATTTTGTGATGGTTGTATAATGAAGATTTAGTTTTTTCATACCAAATTCTGGGAAATCCTTTTGAGACAATACCTCGGTAATTTCTCTGCAACGGTCTGTTCTAAAATTAAAACACAAAACAGCGTCACCTTCTTCAATTTTAGCAATGGGTGCTCCATTTTCCAAAATAATTGTCGGCTTAATAAATTCATCGGTAACATCCTTTGAATAGTTCTCTTGAATGGCTTCTAAAGCTGAGTTGGCGGTAGGTCCATTAGCGTTCACTAATGCATCATAAGCCAACTGAACTCTTTCCCAGCGCTTATCACGATCCATTGCGTAATATCTTCCGCTTACTGTTGCAATTTTTCCAACCGATGTTTTTAAATGTGCTTCAACATTTTCAACATAAGCTAAACCACTTTTAGGATCCGTATCTCTTCCATCGGTGAACGCATGTATAAATACCTGATCCAAACCATTTGACTTACATATATCGCAAATTGCTTTTAAATGTGAAGTGTGCGCGTGAACACCACCATCACTAACAAGTCCTAATAAATGTAAAGGTTTATGATTGTCTTTTGCATATTTAATGGAAGCCAATAAGGTTGGGTTCGTGGCTAATTCGCCATCTCGTACAGCTACATTAATTCTTTGTAATTCTTGATACACGATTCTTCCTGCACCTAAATTAAGGTGACCTACTTCACTATTGCCCATTTGACCTTCAGGCAAACCAACCTCTTCGCCACAGGTAATTAATGTAGCGTGAGGGTACTTGTTGTATAAACTACTAACAAAAGGTACATTTGCTTGTTGAATAGCGTCAGATAAAGGCACTTTGCCCAATCCCCAACCATCCATAATTACTAAAATTACTTTTTTTGACATAATCTTTATTTTTGGTCTACTAAGTTCTAATTTTGCTTAACGTTGCCTCATTTATTGAATACAATGAGCTACACACAAATTTACGCAGTTATCCTTACATCTAATATTAAAAAATGAACCGGATTAAACAAATATTGCTTTTGGTGCTTTTTGCTTTTTTAAGTGTTGGTGTAAAGGCACAAACAGATACAGAGCCATTAGTGCAACACTTGCAAACAGCTAATTTCAATAAGTTACTATCCTATTGGGATACTCAAGTTGAAGTGAATTTGCCCAATTTATTAGGTCAAAAACAGTATAGTGCTTCGGAGGCCAATGAGATGTTAAGGTCTTTTTTTAGCAGGAATAACATTATTGGGTTTGAAAAAAATGCAGAAAGAAAAGTAGGAACCACTATTTATTTGACTGGCAAATTGTTGTCAGAAAATGCTAAATATAATTTAACTATATTGTTGCAAGAAAACAAGCAGCGTTTCACCATTGTTAGTGTGAGAGTAAGCTAGTATTGTTTATTGTTGTACGCGCGATTTAATCTTTATGAGTAAAAAAAATAAATCACAAGGGTCACCATTAGTGTATAGTACCGATCCAAATTATTTACCTCCAACTTCCGAAGAGATAGTTGAAACTTTAGACGCTGCAAGTCAGCCCTTGCGTGTAATACTTGAAACCAAACATCGAGCTGGCAAAACAGTCACTATTGTTTATGGTTTTATTGGTAGTGAAGAGGATATGAATGTTTTGGGTAAATTACTCAAGAATCATTGTGGAACGGGCGGTTCTGTGAAAGACGGAGAAATTATTATACAAGGGGATCATCGCCAAAAAGTATTCCAATTTTTAAAGCAGAAAGGGTATAGCAAAGCAAAGTTGTAGTTCGCTGCTAAAAAAATACTTCTAAATTACATCTATTCTTGAGGTCTCTAACCAAAGGATATTGCTCTGCAATTCTATCGTATTTCTGCTTACTATTAAGGCGCATATGCAATGGCACATCTTCTTGTTCGCTTGCTTCAACAAGTATGTCAAATTGAATAGCTCTATTTTGAAATTTATCCCAAACTATTTCTAAGACATTCATTCTTTCCTGCTCTACAAATTTCTGCGCTGTTAATGCGCCAACCGTAACTGTGAAATGGGTGGCATCAATAATGTTTAATTGGGCTACTTTAAATGTACCCGAAGACGCATGTTTTGCGTTCGCTTCTAAACTTACTGCATATTCATCCCAGCAGCTTTTCAAAATTTCCATTCCCAATGGAATAGCTTCTTTTACTTCTTCAATATCATATTCCTTTCCGTATTTCTGTTGCAACACAGATAATAAATTTTTGTTAGAGCCGCCGGTACTACTTGGGGTTGGAACTGGGATAGCACTGGATTTTACTTTCACAGCAGGAACTTCAGGCTTTATTGTAGGTGCAGCAAACGTTTCGGGGTTTCTAGTGGGTACTTGTTCGGAACTGGCTGTATTGGAGATTGAAGGTGTAGGGGAAGCTTGCGCTTTTGTAGTTGAAGGGGTTTCTATAACTAATTTTGCTTCTGCATTTACCACAACATTACTTAAAGGCATAATTTTCTTTAAGCGAATAGGGTAGTGTGCGTCAACTAGTTTTTTTTTTATTATCTGGTTGTCCTCCAAACTTAATTCAATTGCTTGTGCCAAAAAATTCAACTTTATAATGGCCATCTCAACGTGTAATCTTTTGTTACGGGCTAATTTAAACTGGATTTCGGCTTCGTTTAAAATATTTAGTGCGCTCACTAAATAAGGGGTGCTTATTTCTTTTGCAGTGCTTATGTATTGTTCTCTCCATCCTTCAATGGATTCTAACAAAGAAGCACTTGCTGGGTCTTTGCAAACCAATAAATTTCTGATAAAAGAAGCTAGTCCAGATAAAACCATATCCCCTTCAAATCCTTTTTGATTGATTTCATCATACAATAACATGGCTTTTGTAAGGTCTTGTTTTGTAAGATATTCAATCAATTTAAAAAAGTACTCTTCATCCAAAATGTTTAAATGCTCGAGTGTATTTTTATAAGTTAATTCTCCATTTGAAAAACTAACAATTTTATCTAAAATACTAAGTGCATCACGCATACAGCCTTCGCTTTTTTGAGCAATTAATTGTAATGCGTTTCTTTCAGCTTTTATATGTTCTTTCCCAATAATTTCTTCTAAATGCTCAACGGTATCATTGGAAGTAATTCTTTTAAAATCAAATATTTGACACCTGCTTAAAATGGTAGGTAAAATTTTATGCTTTTCAGTAGTTGCTAAAATAAATATAGCATGGGCTGGTGGTTCCTCTAATGTTTTTAAAAATGCATTAAATGCACTTGCACTTAACATGTGGACCTCATCCACTATATATACCTTGTATTTACCTGCTTGCGGAGCGAATCTAACTTGATCCACTAAGGTTCTAATATCGTCAACTGAGTTATTGCTCGCCGCATCTAATTCATGAATATTTAAACTCGCGCCTTTTTCGAATGAGGTGCAGCTATCGCAGGCGTTACAAGCTTCTCCATCCTTCGTAATATTAGTACAATTGATTGTCTTTGCTAATATACGTGCACAGGTAGTTTTACCAACACCCCTTGGTCCACAAAACAAGAAGGCATGTGCCAAATGATTGTTTAAAATAGCATTTTTAAGGGTTGTCGTAATGTGCGACTGCCCCACGACTGTGTTAAAGTTTTGGGGTCTATATTTACGGGCAGAAACAACAAAATTATCCATAGTAGATGCGCAATATACACATTATCCCTATAAAATTTAATGGCCATTTATGCACATTGAATAGGATCAATTATGCCTTAGATCGAAGGGGATGCGTTAGTACTATATTCCATAACAGGGTGGCGCTCAAAAGGATGTGATTGTAAATTAAAAATATGTCGATACGTAACCATTTGTCTGCTTTGTTCGCCTCCTAAACTTTTATAAATATTAAGCATTTTGGGATTCCAGTCCGCCGCCCAACCCATTTCGTATTGGTTGTAGGTTTTTAAATCTAATAGCAAAAGGGAACTCGCATAAATTAAAAAACTATCAATTCCTAGTGCTTGGAATTTTGGAACTACGCCAAATGCCAATCCTGTTAGTTGATTGTTTTGCCCTCTCCATTTCATCCAAAGCAAATGTAGCTTTTGCTTAAGTCCTAATTTTCCATTAAAATATTTAAAATACTGATTTACATCTGGAATATTAATGAACATAGCAATGGGGTCTTCCTTGTAATATGCAAACCATATGACCCTAGGATCCATAATTGGTTTTAGGGTTTTAAATAATTGCATTATCTGATCAAAAGTAATTGCTTTTGCTTCACCGTGTTGTGCCCAGGCTGCATTATAAATAGTAACAAAATCCTGTGCAAATTTTTCCAAATTATTTTTATCCAAATGCTTGGCGCTATAGTCAGGTTTGGCTTTGAATTTTTCGTATCGCTCTTTGAATTTTGGCGGGAGCTCGTCTAACAAATTGACCTTATAATAATATTGATTATAATAGTTTTTAAAACCATAGTTGTTAAATAATGTTGAGTAATAAGCAGGATTAAATGACATACCATACATAGGCGCTTTACCAAATCCATCCACCATTAATCCCCACCATTTGTCTCTGTCTCCAAAATTTACAGGTCCATCCATTGCTTCCATACCATTTTCGGTTAACCATTTTTTTGCAGTATCAAATAACAAATTAGCAATAGATTGATTATTGAAAGCGTCAAAATAACCAACACATCCCACAGGGTATTCAGTTCCTTTATTTTTATATTTTGTATAATAAAATGCGGCTATACGCCCAACTGTTGATCCTTTTTCATCTTTAACAATCCATCTTTTCGCATTTCCTTGTTTGAATAATTTGTTTTTTGTAGGATTGAAAACTTGTTCAACTTCATTGTCCAATGGACGAATATAATTTGGGTTATCTTGATTTACTAACGCATTCAAGTTTAGAAATTCCCTTACTAATTTTGGTGATGTTACTTCTAAAACAGTCATAGCTGCAATTTAGAATTTTTTTAATACACTCAATGCAAATATGCCAGCCGTTTCGGTTCTTAATCGGGTATTGCCTAGGTGAATGGCTTGGTAATGATGTTGCATAGCCTGCTCAATTTCACTTGGACTAAAATCGCCTTCAGGTCCAATCAGTAAAATACAATCATCGTTTACTTTCACTTCTTTAATACTAGTTTTATGTGTTGGCTCACAATGTGCAATTAATTTTTGCGCAACATTTGTATTTTTAATAAAAGTTGAGTATGGGGTAGGAGCATGTAAATGGGGTAGCCAGGCTTGTTGACTTTGTATCATTGCAGATTGCAAAATATTTTGCATCCTATCTTGTTTAAAACGCTCGTGAATGGTGCGATCGCAAATGAGTGGTACAATGGAATTAACCCCCATTTCTGTTGCTTTTTCAAACAACCATTCAAGCCTCACTGCATTTTTTAATAAGGAAATACCAAGCGTAATTTTTTGTGTGGCAGCTACTATATTTTTTTTATTTTGAATTTGTACAGATGCTGATTTTTTATGTGCATTGGTAATAATAGACTCAAAAATTTCGCCAATTCCATTTGTTAAATCAATGCGATCCCCTTCCTGCATTCTCAATACTTGAACACAATGTTTACTTGTTTCTTCACTTAAAATAAAAGTGGAAGAAATATTTGTTAACTGTGGTTCATAAAAATAAGGGACTGACATAAGCAAAGCATTAATTAATCTTTGTTCAAAAATTAAAAAGGACTTTCATCATTTAAGCCTTCGTCAAATTCACCACCATTCATACGACTACCCTGTATAAAGAATCTACCTCCATCGCCTTCGGCTGCAGGATTGTTAAAGCTTGAAACTGGTTTGTAATTATTAGGTAAGCCAGGTAAGGTACCGCTATCACCATCCCATTCTTCAAAACGCTGAATATCCAATCTGGCTCTTAACTTGACTAAGTCTAAAGAACCATTTCTGTGTTTTGCAATTCTAATATGTGTTTCGCCCTGTGTACTTTCGCCATTCTCATTACTCATTACTTCATAATATTCTGGTCGATAAATAAACATTACCATATCCGCATCTTGCTCAATGGCACCTGATTCACGAAGGTCACTCAACTGTGGCATCTTGCTTTCTTTTCTTGTTTCAACCGCACGACTTAACTGTGATAAAGCAATAATTGGAATATTTAATTCTTTAGCCAATGCTTTCAAACTTCGAGATATATTACTGATTTCTTGTTCACGATTTGAATTTCTATCACCCGAGCCACTCATTAATTGCAAGTAGTCAATAATAATAATTTTTACATTATGCTTATTAACAAGTCTTCTTGCCTTTGCTCTAAATTCAAAAATGTTTAAAGCGGCTGTGTCATCTATAAAAATTGGAGCAGTCTCTAATTTTTTAATACCCTTACTATGTAATTGTTGGTATTCATAATCCTCTAATTTTCCACGAGAAATTTTCTCCATTTTAATTTCACTCTCTGCACTTAAAATTCTTTGCACCAACTGTGAGGCACTCATCTCCAAACTGAAAAAACCAACAGCCTGAGGTTTTGTAGGGTGCAACGCTGCGTTTCGAGCTAGGTTTAATGCGAATGCGGTTTTACCCACTGAAGGTCGTGCAGCCAAAATAATTAAATCCGTAGGTTGCCATCCGTAAGTGATTCTATCCAATGAATTAAATCCACTTGGTACCCCTGATATTTCGTCTTTTTTAGTTCTTAATTCATCAATTCTATTCACTGCATCGGCTAATGCATTTTGAATGTCCACGAAATTCTTTTTCAAGTAATTATTCGTGATATTAAACATTTTAGTTTCACTATCATCTAGTAAATCAAATACATCAGTACTGTCTTCATATGCATTCGCAATCACTTCGCCGCTAATTCTAATTAACTCCCTTTGAATAAATTTTTGAAGTACAATTCTAGCATGGGCTTCAATGTTTGCGGTAGAAACTACAACATTGGTTAATTTAGAAATGTAATAGGCCCCACCAACTAAGTCCAACTGCTCGCGTTTTTTTAAAGCTTCAACAACAGTTAGCATGTCAATGGGCTGATTGTCCATTTGCAAACCTTGCATTGCAGTAAAAATCATTTGGTGCGCATCCGTATAAAAACATTCTGGCTTTAAAATTTCAGTAACGGTGTCAAATGCACTTTTTTCAAGTAATATACCTCCAAGCACTGCTTCTTCTAATTCTTTAGCCTGAGGTGGAATTTTTCCATACATCATGGAGCTAATGTCCACGCTTGAGGTCTTTTTGCGGTTTTTGGAATTGGTATTGATATTTGGAATCGACATAATAAACACTGTTTTCTTACTGCGAAAATCCACTCTAAAAAGCAGAACATAAAATTTATTTTCAAGTTTGGATATCCACAAATCCTCAGGAGGGCAATGCACATGTTTTTGGGGTTATTCACCTGTTTTGCACCTCAAATTTGCGGTTATTCACTTTTGAGTCAACCAACGCGCGAAAAATTGCTTATTTTTGAAGCCATACTTTAAAGTGCTTATATGACCATTAGTTACAACTGGCTGAGTGAATATTTACCAAAAACAATTAGCCCTGAAGATTTATCTACTATATTGACTTCTATTGGGTTAGAAGTGGAATCCATTGAAAAAATGGAAAATTTCAAGGGAGGATTAAAGGGGTTAGTGGTTGGAGAGGTTGTGGAATTAAGTCAACACCCAAATGCTGATAAATTAAAATTAAGCAAGGTAAATACAGGGGGAGAGAGACCATTGAATATTGTTTGTGGTGCAAGCAATATCGCATTAGGTCAAAAAGTAGTGGTTGCTACAATTGGCACTACCATTTATCCAAAGTCTGCCGAGGCTGGGATCACTATGAAATTGGCTAAAATAAGAGGGGAGGAAAGTGAGGGTATGATTTGTGCCGAAGACGAAATTGGAATCAGTGATGATCATGGGGGCATAATTGTATTAGATGCAAGTATTAAAGTAGGCACTCCGGTTGCTGAGTTATATGAATATTATCAAGACTATGTTTTCGAAATAGGACTTACACCCAACAGAATGGATGCAATGAGTCATTATGGAGTAGCAAAAGATGTATGTGCCTATTTATCTTATCATGAAACGCCAACAAAAGCGATTAGTCCATTTACAAAATTATCTAGCAAAGATCAAGCTGTGGCTCCTTTTAAAGTAGTAATTGAAGAGGCTAAAGCTTGTGCGCGTTATAGTGGATTAGTAATTGATGGTGTAGTGGTGAAAGAATCACCAAGTTGGTTAAAAAATAGATTGGGAGCAATTGGTGTACGCAGTATCAATAATATTGTAGACATCACAAATTATATTTTACACGAAACAGGACAACCATTGCATGCATTTGACGCAAATCAAATTAAGGATGAAACGGTGGTAGTTAAAAAATATTCAGCTGGTACTTTATTTGTAACGTTAGATGGTACAGAAAGAAAATTAACAGCAAATGATTTGATGATTAGTGATACAGAAAAACCATTGTGCATTGCTGGTGTTTTTGGCGGTTTAAAAAGTGGTGTATCTACATCCACTACGAAATTATTTTTAGAGAGTGCTTGGTTTGAAAACATACATGTGCGTAAAACTTCTTTACATCATGGCCTTAGAACCGACGCAGCTACTCGATTTGAAAAAGGAGTAGATATTGCTGGTACAGTCCATGTTTTGGAGCGTGCAGCTAGTTTGATTCAGGAAGTTGCTGGCGGAAAATGCAGTGAGGTAGTTGATATTTATCCAAGCCCAGCAACAAAAGCCATCGTAACGCTTACTTATGCTTATTTGAAAAAGTTAAGCGGTAAAATATATCCTGCTGAAAAAGTAAAAACAATTTTAACAAGTTTAGGCTTTGAAATATTAAATGAAAATGTAGATAGCATTCAAGTTGCTGTCCCGCATCATAAGCCAGACATTAGTTTGCCAGCTGATTTGGTAGAAGAAGTATTAAGAATAGATGGGTTAGATAATATTGAAATTCCTAGTACGATCACTATGAGTCCTTCCATTGATCCTTTGGAGCAAAAAGAAAAATTCAAAGAAAAAATTGCCAACTATTTAGTGGGACGTGGGTTTACAGAAATCTTAACCAACTCTATTACCAATAGCGCTTATTTTAGTGAGGAAACATTGACTACTGCGGTGAAAATGTTGAATAACTTAAGTGCTGAATTGGATGTAATGCGTCCAAGTATGTTGGAGACTGGATTGGAAACTATTGCCTATAATTTAAATAGACAAAACAACGCTATCTCATTTTTCGAAATCGGCAAAGTGTATGGTAAATCAAATGCTGGTAAATATTACGAGTCAGAACAATTGGCGATATATATTTCTGGTAAGCAACAAGCGGATAGTTGGAGAACAAAAGGGGTGGATCAAGACTATTTTGTGGCCAAGGGAATTGCCTTCGCATTTTTTGATTTATTATCAATTAAAGGTGTTCAAGAAAAAACAAACTCGGTTGGATTGACCGAATTCATTTGGAATAAAAAAATAATTGGTCAGCTGGAAGTAATGAGCAATAAAAAGCTGCAAGCCTTTGGCATCAAGCAAGCGGTGTATTATATTAACTTTGATTTGGCTGGAATACTTACTGCATACCAAAGTAAGAAAGTGGTATATAAAGAGGTCTCAAAATATCCTTCTGTTGAAAGAGATTTAGCATTGGTCATTGCAAAAGATGTTCCTTATGAAGCCATTCAGTCTAGTATCAATCAAGCCAAATTGACTGCCTTAAATTCAGTACGCGTATTTGATATTTTTGAGAGTGAAAAATTAGGCGATGGTAAAAAATCAGTAGCTATTAATTTTGTTTTCAATGCAGCGGATAAAACATTGACCGATGTTGAAATTGACGCCATGATCAAGTCGTTAATTCAGCTATTTGAAAAAAATATTCAAGCTGAAATTAGAAAATAGCTATATTCATTTCTCAATTCAATTAAAGCCAAACAATGGTTGATTTAAAAAAATCCATTTCACATTTACAGGAAAAGCTTAATGCTTTATTAAGATCGTATGTGGCTATGGAAAAGGAAAATCAACAATTAAAAGCGACCATTGAAAATCAGCTAAAGTTGCAACTATCTTTAGAAGAAAAAATTAAAGAAGGGCAAGGACAATTGACTGCTGCATTCATGAACCAGGGAGGTGGAATGGATCCAGTTGAAAAGGCCAAGTTGGTGAAAAAAATAGACCAATATATTAAGGAGATCGAAAATGGCATCAGTAATCTGAATCCATAGCGCTCATAAAAAAATAAAAGCATCGTATGTCCACCGAGCAAAGCAACCCAAATGATATGATACCTGTTAATATTACGATCGCGGATCGTAATTATAGGGTTAGAATTGCACCCAAAGATGAAGAGGCTGTACGTAAAACTGCTGCCCTCATTAATGCCAAAATGGTTGAATTTAAGAATTTATATGCCGGTAAGGACATGCAGGATTATATTTCAATGGTTCTTTTATGGTTTACAACTGAACAACAATCCTCAGGCCAAAACCTATATGAGCTTGAAAATCTTCAAAATCAACTAGATTCCCTTACTGCAAGTATAGAAAAAGTCATTTCTAGCATATAAATTAGCAGGACAAGGGGTAAATTCGTCCATTCATTCCATTATTTCTTTATCTTCGTAGCTGAACCTTTGACGCATTATATTATTTTGTAATAGATTGTCTTGCAGCTTAGTATCCATACTATGTCGATTGGCAATTTATCAACAAACAATGAGTGATATTTCAAATCGAAAAAGGGGCAGTATGATTTTTTTTAAACAACAAGATTTAGACAATGGAACCATCAATATTATTGATCATCGTAGGAGCGTCTTCATTAGTAGGCGGACTCTTGGTAGGCAAATTGGTTTTTGCCCGTAATACCAAAAAACAAGTAGAAGATGCTGAGGCACAAGCAGCAAGCATTTTAAAAGAAGCGGAGTTAAGAGCAGAAACAGTTAAGAAAGAAAAGCAATTAGAAGCTAAAGAACGCTTTGTGCAATTAAAAGCCGATCATGATCGTGAAATTTTAGATCGTAACAAAAAAATTGGTGAAGCTGAAAATAGAATCAAGCAAAATGAATTAAATATTAATTCAAAAGTGGCGGCTTTAGATAAGCAAATCAAAGACAACGATGTAATTAAAGAAAAATTAAATCGAGAAATTGACTTAGTGAATGTAAAGCGTACCGAGCTTGAAAAGCATCAGGAAGAACATATTCGTCGTTTGGAAAAAATCGCGAATCTAAGTGCCGAAGACGCAAAACAACAATTAATTGAAAGCTTAAAGAACGAAGCTCAAACACAGGCTTTGGCTTTACAACAAGATATCATTGAAGACGCAAAACAAAAGGCGAATAAAGAAGCTAGAAAAATTATTATTCAATCAATCCAAAGAACAGCTGCCGAAGTAGCCATTGAAAATACAGTGACTGTATTTAATTTGGAGTCTGATGAAATGAAAGGTCAAATCATTGGTCGTGAAGGACGTAATATCCGCGCGATTGAAGCTGCAACAGGTGTTGACTTAATCGTAGATGACACACCTGAAGCTATCTTATTATCTTCATTCGATCCATTACGTCGTGAAATTGCACGTTTATCATTACAGCGTTTAGTTGCTGATGGTCGTATTCACCCTGCGCGTATTGAGGAAGTAGTAGAGAAAACACGTCGTCAATTAGAAGAGCAAATTGTTGAAATAGGAGAGCGTACCGTTATTGAATTAGGTATTCATGGTTTACATAAAGAGCTAATTAGAATCGTAGGTAAAATGCGTTTCCGTAGTTCTTATGGTCAAAACTTATTAATGCACTCTCGTGAAACTGCAAATTTATGTGGAATCATGGCAGCTGAATTAGGAATGAATCCAAAATTGGCTAAGAGAGCCGGTTTGCTGCACGATATTGGCAAGGTGCCAGATGAGGAGACTGAATTAAGCCACGCATTGTTAGGGGCTAAATTAGCCGAAAAATACGGTGAAAACCCAGCAGTCGTAAATGCCATTGGTGCGCACCATGATGAAATGGAAATGCAATATGTAATATCTCCAATTATCCAGGCTTGTGATGCAATTAGCGGAGCAAGACCAGGTGCAAGAAGAGAAATCATGCAACAATATATTCAGAGAATCAAGGACTTGGAAAACTTGGCTATGAATTACCAAGGGGTTGAGAAAGCGTATGCGATTCAAGCCGGTCGTGAATTAAGGGTAATTGTAGAAGCTGAAAAGGTAACTGATCAGTCTTCGGACCAATTGAGCTTTGAAATTGCACAGAAAATACAGACCGAAATGACCTATCCTGGTCAAATTAAAGTGACTGTAATCCGTGAAAAGAGAGCGGTAAACATCGCTAGATAGTAGAAAAAAGGCCTAAAAAGGCGGGAATTTAATATTTGGTTGAAATAATTTGGATAATATCAAGGGTAACCATACCTTTGCCGTCCGCAAAAAACAAGAATTATGAGCGAAGCAGTAAAGTTCGTACACGAGCAATTGACAGCAAAAAAAGAATACCCAGCATTTAAAGCTGGTGATAATATTACCGTAAACTACAAGATTGTAGAGGGTGGTAAAGAGCGTATCCAAAGTTTCCGTGGTGATGTAATCAAAACACAAGGAACCGGTGCTACAGCTACTTTTACTGTTCGTAAAATCTCTGATGGTGTAGGTGTAGAGCGTTTATTCCCTTTCTTATCTCCAAACATCGATGGTATCGTGTTGAATAAGTCTGGTAAAGTACGTCGTGCTAAATTATACTACTTACGTGATCGTAGTGGTAAGAGCGCGCGTATCAAGGAAAAAAGATTCTAGTTCTCAACAAGAAAGTTTTTTCACAAAACACTTATTGAATCAATTTATAGTAAACGGATTCCGATTTTCGGGGTCCGTTTTTTTATGATAATTCTCGTACCTTTAGTTGTAAATTTTTTTATATCATGGGTAGTCTAGGTGCAGAGGAACTATATTTGATAATATTGTTTTTCCTAGTGTTATTTATTGTGTTTTTTGGCATCAGGTTGTTTCCGGCAATCATGAGGGCATTGGGCAAAGGGGTGCGTGAGTATAAAGATGCTAAGAGCGATGTTAAAGAAAACAACAATGTGAACACTGATGAAAATAGCAATAAATAATCTTTAGATTTCCCATTTTTTAAATAATTACTCATCTTTTTAATACCGAAACTTTGCTTCGTTTTAATAACATCTCGTCATATCATAATTCCTTATTAGCAGGAACTATTTCTTGTGGTCAAGTAATTGATCAATATTTGGAACAAATTAATCAACAGGCACATTTAAATTCTTTTTTGGAAGTATTTGCTGATGATGCAAAATTACGCGCGATTGAATTAGATGCATTGCAAGCTGCTGGTAAACCTTTAGGTAAATTACATGGCGTGGTGGTAGGTATCAAAGATGTGTTGTGTTATGATGGACATAAAGTAAGTGCATCTTCTAAAATACTTGAAAATTATACTGCAGTGTATTCTGCAACAGCAGTTCAAAAATTATTAGATGAGGGCGCCATTATAATTGGTCGACAAAACTGTGATGAGTTTGCAATGGGAAGTAGTAATGAAAATTCTGCTTATGGTCCAGTTAAGAATGCGTTGGATACATCCCGTGTTCCGGGTGGTTCATCAGGTGGGTCTGCTGTGGCAATACAAGCAAATCTATGTATGATAAGCTTGGGATCTGATACGGGTGGTTCGGTTCGTCAACCTGCAGATTTTTGTGGCGTGGTAGGACTTAAGCCAAGTTATGGGCGCATTTCAAGATATGGTTTAATAGCATACGCTTCCTCCTTTGATCAAATTGGTATATTCGCTCATACAGTTCAAGATGCTGCCTTAGTGTTGGAAGTGATTGCTGGTGAGGATAATTTTGATAGTACTGTTTCTGCAAAAGTAGTACCAAGTTATTCGGAGGTTCTTCAAGGCGAAAATAGTAGTAGCAATATGGGGCCTAAAAAAGTTGCGTATTTTAAAGAGACCTTAACGCACCCTGGATTGGATCCTGAAATCAAAAAACAGACCGAGGATTATTTAGCTTCCTTAATTAAGAAAGGGTACACAGTTGAAGCAATTGATTTCGGGTTGCTTCGTTATTTAGTGCCCACTTATTATGTGCTTACTACAGCAGAGGCCTCAAGTAATTTATCTCGTTTCGATGGGATTAAATTTGGCCATCGTACAAAAGATAAAATTGAAGATTTAACTGACTTGTATAAAAAATCAAGAACCGAAGGTTTTGGGGACGAAGTGCAAAGAAGAATTTTACTCGGCACATTTGTTTTAAGTGCTGGTTATTTTGATGCTTATTTTACAAAAGCACAACAGGTACGTCGAAAATTAGTAGATCTTACAAACGATTTGTTTTCCAAATATGATATTTTAGTATCACCTACTGTACCAAGTCCAGCCTTTAAATTAGGCGAGCACAATCATTCCGCTACAGAAATGTTTTTAGCTGATATTTATACAGTGTATGCAAATCTTGTTGGAATTCCAGCTATTTCAATTCCACTTTTTAAACATAGCAATGGGATGCCCTTTGGATTACAAGTAATGAGTGCCTCCTTTAACGAATTGGGATTACTTCAGTTTTCAAATGAACTGATGAAATCGAAACAATAGTTATTGTATGATATTATATCTTCAATTTATCTTTAAAAAATTTATGCGAATTGGTTTGTTAACGCTATTCATGTTTGTAATGAATAGTATACAAGCACAATTATCAAAAAACAAACCCGATAGTGATCAAAATTTGAGGGTGGGGTTTTCAAGTTTGTTTACTATTTCCTCCACAGGTAATAAGGAAAAGCCTTTTACATTTCAATTAAATCCTAAGGCAGTTAGTTTTATACAAAGCTATATGGATAAACAAGGGCCGGAATTAATTAGAATGAAAACTTGGGCAAAACCCTATTTTAATTTATACGATGAAATTTTGACAGCAAATGGAATTCCAGTTGAGCTAAAATATTTAAGTGTTATTGAGAGTCATTTAAGTTCCAATCTAATCTCTTGGGCCGGGGCTGTAGGACCTTGGCAATTAATGCCAGATGAAGCGGCACGATTTGGTCTAAAAACAGCTCCGATTGATGAAAGAACCGATTACCATAAAAGCACTCAGGTTGCGGCAAGTTTACTTAAAGAATTATACGCACAGTTTGGTGATTGGCTTTTAGTGGTTGCTGCTTATAACGGTGGCGCCGGAAGGGTGAAGCAAGCCATACAAAAAAAAGGAACTAAGGATTTTTGGCAACTTGAATATGAGCTTCCCTTGGAAACTAGAAATCATGTCAAAAAATTTATTGCTACGCATTATGTATTTGAGGAGCTAAACGCAAATGGGACTGATATATTCGAAAAAGTAAATGTTCAATCCGCTGCAAAATTGAAAAAAGAAAACAGCATTTTATTGCAAACTGATTTAAGAGAAATCATAGTAAGTGGACGATTTCGGATTTCAGTTATTGCCACTTATTTGAAATTAGATGAAAAGGAATTGAGTTTGATGAATCCTAAATTTGACCAAACCGTTTCTTCGGGTAAATCCTATTCATTAAAGATGCCTAAGGATAGGCTAGAAATATTTGAGGCCCATAAAAATGATATTTTACAGGCCTCTTTACAATCTTTGTATTCCATTAAGGAATAAATATTTAAGTTTTGATGGAACTATGATGCATTAGAAATCGTCATCAAATTCATCCTTGTCTTCAAACAAGTCATCATCATCTAAATTCAAGTCATCATCTAACCCAAGGTCATCTTCGTCATCACTTCCTTTTTTCCCTTTCCCAGATTTTTTAGTTGCTTTTTTGGGAATATCAAATTCTTCAAAGTCAGGATCCCAGCTATCATCATCTTCAGCTTTACCCCAATCGTCGTCGGCTTCTTCTTCCATGTCATCGTCAACATCAGATGCATCTGCATCATCATCAACAACTTTTTTCTTTGAAGCTGATTTACTCACTTTTTCCGCAGGATCTAAATCGGTTTTTTTAGAAGCGGACTTTTTTTCTTTAGTTGTTTTTACTGCCATAGTTCATTGAAATTACACTGTAAAATTTCAACCATTTTTTTTATTTGCCAAATAAAAAAGGACTTTTTTTTGATTAATTAAATCTAGAAAAAAAATCCTTTTTTTTAATATTAAAGATGTATAATTTGATCTCTGCCTGGCCCGTTTGAAACAAACTTAACGGGTACACCTAAATAGGTATTTATAAATTCAATATATGATTTCATTGTAACAGGCAATTCGCTTTCTTTTTTCATTTGTGTTGAGTCTGTATTCCATCCTTGCATTGTTTTCCAAACAGGTGTTACAGGTGTGCCAACCAATTGAAAAGGAACGTAGTCTATTTGTTTTCCTTCCATTTCATAGGCCACTCCTAAATCCAAGGTTTCAAATGAATCTAATATATCAGCCTTAGTCATAATGATTTGAGTTACCCCGTTAATCATACAAGTATATTTAAGTGCCACAAGGTCAATCCAGCCACATCTACGTGGGCGACCAGTTGTTGCGCCAAATTCACTTCCAATTTTTCTTAACTCTTCTCCTTTAGCATCATGTAATTCAGTAGGGAAGGGGCCACTGCCCACTCTAGTGCAATATGCTTTAGAAATACCAAATACCTCCCCAATTTGTTTAGGAGAAATGCCAAGTCCTGTACATACACCTGCAGAAATTGTATTGCTTGAAGTAACAAATGGGAATGTTCCAAAATCAATATCTAACATTGACCCTTGTGCGCCTTCGGCTAATACCTTTTTCCCTTTTGCAATTTGATCATTAATAAAGTATTCGCAATTGATAATATTTAGTGTTTTCAAGAATTCAATTGCTTCGAAAAATTCAGATTCCATTTCGCTGATATCCTCGTTGAAATTATAGCTATCTAAGATTTTCTGATGCTTCATTCTTAAAGCAATGTATTTGCTAATAAATTTCTTATCCAATAAATCCCCAACTCTTAGTGCGTTTCTTCCTGTCTTGTCCATGTAGGCAGGTCCGATACCTTTTAAAGTAGAACCAATTTTGGCTTCTCCTTTTGATAATTCCGAAGCTTTATCTAAGGCTCTATGTGAAGGGATAATTATATTTGTTCTTTCTGAAATAAATAAATTCTTTTTCACATCCACTCCCATGCTTGCAACAGCATCGCATTCTTTTTTCAAAGTAACTGGATCAAGTACTACACCGTTACCAATAATGTTTATTTTATCCTGATGAAAAATACCAGAAGGTATTTGGTGTAAAACCATTTTAGTACCATTTACATACAAAGTATGCCCTGCATTTGGTCCACCTTGGAACCTTGCAATGATGTCATACTTTGGAGCAAAATAATCTACAATTTTTCCTTTTCCTTCGTCACCCCATTGAAGGCCTAAAATTACATCTACCATGGTTTGTTGTTTGAGAGCACAAAAATAAGTGTAGTAAGCTTTATTACCTATTAATCTCAATATAAATTCTTAACATAAATAAGGGTAAGTAAATAATGGCCAATTATTGTTACGACTTAAACTTGTTCGGTATCAAACCTATTTACTTGTTGAATGCCATTAAGTGACTTAATTCTATCTACTAGCTCTTCAAGCTCTTCTTTGTCGTGGACATACACTTTAATAGTGCCCTCAAAAAGTCCTTCTTTGGATTCAATAGTTAGGGCGGCAATGTTAATTTTTAGTTCACCACTTATGATATTTGTTATTTTATTGACTATTCCTACGTCATCGAGTCCAATGATACTAAGGCCCGTTAGGAAAGAAATTTCTTTATTTTTCGCCCACTTAGTTTTTACAACTCTGTGTCCATAATTGGCTAAAAGCTGAGTTGCATTTGGGCAGGTTGTTCGATGTATTATTAACCCCTTTCCGGTACTTACAAACCCGAAAACGTCATCACCCGGAATAGGGTTGCAACATTTTGCAAGTGTATATTTAATTTGATCACTTGATTCTCCAAAAATGATTAATTCAGATTCTTTTTTGGGAATATGTTTTTGAATATTTTGATCATGGCCAACCTCGGTTGGGGTAATTAATGGTTTAGGCGCCTCAATTTTATCGCCTATAACTTGGAATAATTTCAGCTCCTTTAAATCGATATTTTTTGTAGCAATTTTATACAATAAATCAAGTTGACTATGTAATTTGTAATAATTCATTACTTGATCAATATTGTATGGATTGTAAACTGCTCCTATGCCCTCAAGTTTTCTTTGTAAAGTATATTTGCCTTCCTCTGCAATAGTTTTCTTCTCTTCTCTCAATGCATCCTTGATACTATTCTTAGCCTTTGCGGTAACAACATTGTTTAACCAGTCTTCGGTTGGCTTTTGTTTATTGCTAGTAATAATTTCAATTTGGTCCCCGCTTCTTAATTTATGACTAATCGGAACTAGTTTATGGTTCACTTTTGCTCCAATACATTTTGATCCAATAGCGGTATGAATAAAAAAAGCAAAGTCTAATGCGGAACTATTGGTGGGCAGCATTTTTACATCCCCTTTCGGAGTATATACATAAATTTCTTCCGCAAGAAAAGAGGTTTTAAAATCTTGTAAAAAATCAATTCCACCTTCATCCTGATTGCCCAGCGCTTCTCTAATTTGCATGAACCATTTATCAAATCTATCCTCGCTTTGAGAACCTTCTTTATATTTAAAATGTGCAGCTAAGCCTTTCTCTGCAATCTCATTCATTCTTTTGGTTCTTATCTGCACTTCCACCCATTTTCCTTGTGGTCCCATCACTGTGGTATGCAATGCTTCGTAACCATTGCTCTTTGGATTGCTTAACCAATCTCTTAATCTTTCGGGTGAAGGGAGGTATTCGTCGGTAACCATTGAATATACTTTCCAACATTCCTCCTTTTCTTTTTCAATAGGCGCATCTAAAATAACCCTGATGGCAAACAAGTCATATACTTCTTCAAAACTTACTCCTTTCTTTTTTATTTTATTCCAAATAGAGTGAATGCTTTTAGGTCTTCCATAAATTTCAAATTCGAATCCAACATTTGTTAATTTGTCTTTTAATGGGCGGATAAACTCATTTATATATTTAGTTCTTTCGCGTTTGGTTTCTGCTAATTTTTTGGCAATCTCTTTGTAGGTATCTGCCTCTAAATATTTCATGGACAAATCTTCCAACTCCGTCTTAATATTATACAATCCCATTCTATGTGCCAATGGGGCGTATACCCAAATAGTTTCAGAAGCAATTTTTAATTGCTTTTCTTGTTTCATAGAGTCTAGCGTGCGCATATTATGTAAGCGGTCGGATAGCTTAATTAATATAACTCTTGGATCATCGGTAAGTGTCAATAAAATTTTCTTAAAGTTCTCCGCTTGTTGACTACTATTCGTATCCATCACGGTCGAAATCTTAGTTAATCCATCAACTATTTTAGCAATTTCATTTCCAAATTCACTTTTAATATCATCCAATGTGATATCCGTATCTTCAACGGTGTCATGTAATAATGCGCATATGGTACTTCGCACCCCTAAGCCAATTTCTTCTACACAAATCATGGCAACAGCAATGGGATGAAATATATAGGGCTCGCCACTTTTTCTTCGCATTGTTTTATGCGCATTAGCGGCCATCTCAAAAGCGGTTCTTAATAATTCTTTATCTCCCTTTTTTATTTTAGGTCTTAGTGCGCGCAATAAGGCACGATACTTTCGAACAATTTCTTTTTTTTCTTGTTCTTCGTCTAAATTGTAAGTTGTTACAATTGTTGGTTTAATATCGTTTTCTGAGTAATCCACTTATCACGAAAATACATAAAAGCGAGATGATTTTTACAAACAACAAGCAGATAATGTAACTTTGCCCCCATATGTCGTCAACGCAGCCAAAACCAATGTTCAAAAGTGCTATCTTAACAAGAGTCTTTTCTTTTGTTAAACCATATAGATTCATTTTTTGGAGCAATGTAGTATTGGCAATTATTCTGGCTTTTGCAACACCTGTTCGACCTTTTCTTATTCAGTCAACGGTAAATTTAGCAATCGGCAAACAAGTAGCATTTCCTGCATGGGTTAATTTCTTTATCCCGGCTGCTGCACATGCACAAGTCATTCAGTTAATTATAGCTATCACTTTATTTCAAGTTGGATTTATTATAATTGAGACTGTTTTGCGCTTTTTCTTTTCATTTGGAATGTCCTGGTTGGGACAACAAGTAGTGCGCGATTTGCGAAATACCGTTTATGAAAAAATAATGCATTGGGAAATGCGTCAATTTGATCAAACGCCTATTGGAACTTTAACCACAAGGACTATTAATGATATTGAAAGTATAAATGATATTTTTTCGGATGGCTTAATACCGATACTTGCCGACTTACTTACTATCATTGTTACTTTAACTACAATGTTTGTTATTAATTGGAAATTAACTTTGATTTGTTTAATACCATTTCCAATTATGTTGGTTGCTACCTATTTTTTCAAAGAAAGTGTAAACAAAAGTTTTATTCAAGTGCGTAACGCAGTTGCTGCATTAAATGCTTTTGTGCAAGAACATATTTCGGGAATGCAGGTTGTGCAGGCTTTTGCAGCAGAAGAAAAAGAAATGGACAAATTTGTAAAAATCAATGAGCGACATAAATTAGCTAACATTAAAGCCATTTTCGCATACTCCGTTTTCTTTCCAGTAGTTGAAGTGGTATTGGCACTTAGCATAGGTTTAATTGTTTGGTGGGTAGCAGGACAGTCTTTAGATGCTGGTATGTTAGTTGCTTTCATTCTTTTTTTAAATCAGATATTCAGACCACTACGAATGATAGCCGATAAATTTAATGTTTTGCAAATGGGAATGGTGGCAGCTGAGCGCGTTTTCAAAGTGTTAGACAATAAGGACGTGACTGAAAATATCGGCACCTATGCGCCAGCGCACATTCATGGAAAAATTGAATTTAAAAATGTGCAGTTTGCATATACTGAGCCTAATTGGGTGTTAAAAGGAATTGATTTTAAAGTAGATGCTGGGCAGACTATTGCTTTGGTAGGTTCAACAGGAAGTGGAAAAACATCTATCATTAGTATTTTGAACAGATTGTATCCCTATCAATCTGGTGCTATTTTATTAGATGATCATTCGATTGAATCATATTCACTAGAAAGACTGCGCGCATCAATAGGTGTGGTATTGCAAGATGTATTTTTATTTTCAGGTTCGGTTTATGATAATATTACACTTCGTAATCCAGCAATTAGTATGGAGCAAGTGCATGAGGCTGCAAAAATGATTGGTATGCATGATTTTATTATGCAATTGCCAGGTGGGTATGATTATCATGTAATGGAAAGGGGAGCGACCCTAAGTTTGGGACAACGGCAATTGTTAAGTTTCATTCGTGCTTTATTATACAATCCTTCCATTTTAATTTTAGATGAAGCCACTTCATCTATCGATACGGAAAGTGAACAGCTTATTGAAAAAGCTATTGATGCTTTAATAAAAGGAAGAACCTCAATTGTTATTGCACATCGTCTTTCAACAATCCGAAAGGCAGATAAAATCATTGTTTTAGATAAGGGGACGATTGTCGAAATGGGGTCTCACAACGAGCTATTACAATTAGGCGGTTTTTACACCACTTTGAACGAAATGCAATTTGTAGAAAAAAAATAAGCATCAATTTTTTAATTGGCTGATTATCAACATATTGCGTTTATTCAATATTTTATTGTCGGGCTTAAGTTTCTATTAATATTTGCTCATTTTCCAGCGCTTTATTCCTATCTTTGCCGCAAATTTTGAGAGTATCATGTCCTTTTTACGTATAAGAACTTTATTGGTAGCGAGTTTCAGCATTTTTGCCTTGGCTAATTTTAATCCATTATTAGCACAGGAAAAAACAGTGAATGTGGATTCTGCAAAGTCTGTTGCTACAGCTTCACAGGAAGCTGAGCATGGCGTGAATGCAAAGGAAAAAGCTTTCAATGTTACAGAAACTATTTTAGAGCATATTAAGGATGATCATAGCTGGCACTTGTGGGGCAATAAGTCAATCCATTTACCAGTAATGCTGAAAACCTCAAAAGGTTTCGAAGTATTTTCTTCAGAAAAATTAGTTGAGTTAGAGCAACTTGAAAATGGAACGTATGAATTTAAGCCAATCATTTATAAAGGCAACTTTGATTACAAATTAGTTGAAGGGAAATTAAAAATTGTAAACGAACAAGGTGTAATTGATGAAGTAGCTAACAAGCAATTGCTAGATATTTCAATTACAAAAAACGTTGCTAGTTTATTTGTTTCTGTTTTTATTATTTTGATCGTTTTCTTGTCTGCTGCATCAGCGTATAAAAAAACTGGAGTTACTTCAGCACCAAAAGGCTTGCAATCATTCATGGAGCCTATCGTGTTGTTTGTGAGAGACGACTTAGCTATTCCAAACATTGGCAAAAAGAAGTATGCGAAGTTCATGCCATTTTTATTGACTGTATTTTTCTTGATTTTAACGAATAACTTTTTAGGACTAATTCCATTCTTCCCAGGCGGAGCCAATGTAAGCGGAAACATCGCTTTCACAATGATGTTAGCGGTTTGTGTTTTTATCGTTGTTAATTTAAGTGCTAACAAAAACTATTGGCAACATATTTTTTGGATGCCAGGTATGCATTGGAGTATGAAGTTATTTTTAGCACCAATTGAGTTAATTGGTGTGTTCACCAAGCCCATCTCTTTAATGATTCGTTTGTTCGCCAACATTACGGCAGGGCACATTCTAGTATTAAGTTTGATTTGTATCATTTTTATATTCAAGACGATTTTTGCTTCAGCTATCGCAGTACCATTTGCGGTTTTCATTGGTGTAATTGAATGTTTGGTTGCCTTTTTGCAAGCATACATTTTTACCATGTTAACTGCAATGTATATAGGCATGGCAAATGAGGAACATCATCATGAACATGCAGAAGGAGCACATCATTAAAATAATTATAAACGCTTTTTTCAATAACAATTAAAATTTAAAAAAATGGTAGGAAGTATTGCTGCAATTGGCGCTGGATTAGCTGCTATCGGTGCTGGAATTGGTATCGGTCAGATTGGTAAAGGTGCTGTTGAAGGTATTTCTCGTCAGCCAGAAGCTGCGAA